>JABFSV010000263.1 GCA_013140405.1 Methyloglobulus sp.
ACGAAGCAGGATAGCCATTGAGAAAAATCCGTTAATGCGACCTAGGCCGCCGTACACCCACAAAACGCTTACGCCAGTAACCATTGTTCATACTGGACACCAACACCCTGCCCGTCCGGCGACTGGGTGCATGTATAAACTTATCATCACAGATAAAAATGCCAACATGGGAATACTTTCGTCCGCTGGTGTTAAAGAAAACCAAGTCACCAGACCGTAGATCATACTTCGATACCGGCGGCAAAACAGAGGCCATTTCGCGCACCGTCCTCGGCAACCGGACACCGTGTTTGCCGTATACATGCTTAACAAAACCGCTGCAATCAAACCCCCTTTCCGGTGTTTCTTCGCCATAACGGTAAGGTTTGCCTTGTAGACTCAAGGCATAATTGATTAACGGTTGTGGCTTTTGAACAACGGGCTTAATTTCGGGCGTACTGGCGCAACCAACAATTAAGGCGACGAACAACAACAGCCCCAGCCTGAAGAAAAGCATTCTGCTCAAAAACAAGTGCCGGCCTCCCATTATTCATCTCTTAATTTAATAACTGACAATATATTAACTTAATAACTCGTGTTACACATCATGTCTAGCGCCGACCAAGCGTGTTGTTGGTATAACTGCACAGCAATTATTTCGATTGTTTAAATTTAACAACAATTAACCTCTATGCTGGTATAAACTCTTTATTACGCGATAGTAATTCATAAAAAAGCAAAATTCAAACTTAATTCTATTTCAAGAAATAATCTTTATCTAATTGTTATTAAAAATTTTAACAAAATAATTGTTAGCAATAAGCTATCACTAATCTTAATGTTGTTATTTTTATAATATCTGTTGTTTTTTGGCTAATTGCGATTTAGAATTAGCCCGCATCCTAGTAATAGATGCCAAATGGGCAGGTTAAACCAAACAACCAGGTAATTAGGATAAACACAACTACAAGAGGAATTATCATGAAACAATCACAATCAATACAGCTTGCAGTACTGACTTTATGCGCTTTTTCGGCCAATGCAGATGAAGTCATATTGAAAAACGGTGACAAAATATCAGGCACAGTCCTGAGCAAATCAGGCAGTGTCTTAGAGATAAAAACTGATTATGCTGACAAAGTGGTTATCAAATGGGATGCAATTGAAACTTTGAATTCTGATAAACCGATGACGGTCATCCTAAAAGACAAGCAAGAACTGACTGGTTTAGCAGGGAAAAGCGAAAATGGTGCCATGACCATAAACAGCAGTGGCGTTTATGATTCTAAGCCGATCCCCTTGACAGAAGTCACAGATATCAACAAAAAATTCTTCAGTGGTTCAGCAAATTTCGGTGGCGGACTTTCTAGTGGTAACACAGAAAGACAAAACTACCATGCAGATGCCAATATATTGGTGCAAGGACACGACGACAGGGTGACGCTAGGCGGTCAATATAACTACGGGGATAATACGGGATGTAAAAACGGATGTCACTACGCTAGCTGCACGTAACTGGCAACTGTATGGCAACTATGCACATTTCTTTACGCCTAAATGGTACGGTTATGCCCATGGTTTGTTTACCAATGACCGCATGCAAGACGTTCAATTGCGTTCTGCCTTCGGTATAGGTGCTGGTTACCAGTTTTTTCAGTCTGAAGACCTAAATCTTTCATTAGAAGCCGGCCCTGATTACGTCAACACCAATTTCTATGACTTTCCTTTTGATTGCAGCAGAAACAACAATTGCAACCTTGGCCCAATAACTGACGAAAATGGCATAGCGGGTCGCTGGGCAGTTAACTACGATCAGTTTGTCTGGAATCGCAATGTGCAATTATTCCATACCCATGAAGGTTTAGTATCCGATAGCTTATTTATCCGTTCACGGACTGGTTTCCGAGTACCTATCTGGAATGGTTTTCAATTTACCAATGAAGTGCAAGTGGATTACTTCAGCAAACCAGCTCCTGGCAAAGAAAACACCGATATGCGTTATATGTTTACCATCGGATACGGCTGGTAAGACCTGATTCAAATATTATGATTTGCAGAAAGCAATAAAACCGCGGGTGGATTGATTGAACAGCATCAATTCACCCATGCCTATTGAATGTCAGATATATCCAATGCTGACGCTGACTTAGCCACAACCTTTCCATCAGGCCATATTTTTACAGTAGACCCTATCAAAACCAGCCAAACGGAATCCTATAACGGTTTTTTAAATCCATAGATGAAGTACATCAATAGCCTGAGTCTGCTCAGCCCCTCCGCAACACCGGTTTCGATCAGGGCATACACGCTGCTTATACGGTATTGTTGGCTTAACCGCCTGAGGTAGCTATAAGTTGGCAGAGTATTGGCGGTAATATCGCGCTCAGTTTGTACCGTAAAACCAGTTTTTTTGGCTATATTCCTGTACTCCGAAACAGTGCACAAAATATTGCATTTGCCGTAAAAACCAATACTTAGACTTTCCGGTAATTTGATTTTAGTGAACGGCAACAACACGGGCTTAGGCACAAAATCCGATAATGCCAGACAACCGCCCGGTTTCAAAACCCTGTAGGCTTCCTTAAAAAACTGCTCCCGGTCAGGAAAATGGAAAATACATTCCACCGCCAGTACCACATCAAAAGACGCATCGGGCAAAGGCAAGGCGCAAGCATTGCCCTGCTTGAATTCAATGGCGTTATCGACGGCTGGTTTAACAATCTCACGCGCCCTTTCCAATTGCCGCTCATCCAAATTAACGCCAACCAGACTCATGCCCTGATAATTCTCATTGATATGGGCAATCGTCCCACCAAATCCGCAACCCACATCCAATACACTCAGGTTATTTTGGATATGTCCTGCCAGACAAACTTGTTTGCTTAGGTCTTCCGAAGCCTGGGCAAAATCCTCAGTGGTCAAAGTTGCCTGTTGTGGATGCTCCCAATACCCCCAATGCACATGCCGGCCAAAACTTTTTTCGACGGCGGCATTGCCTTCTTTCAAGGCCTTCAGCAAATAATCGAAATAAGGTAACCGGACTTTCTCGACTTGCAATACACCTAACGCTTCTGATGTGCTTTCTTGGTTTTTATCAGTCATTTCAACCTTTTCTGGGTAATTTACTGTAGGTACTGGACTTATCTTTTGTTTTTTTTAGGCCGACAAGACTCCCCGATGAATTAACACTGGTTACATGCTGCGCTTGCGAATTTATCGCTTGATGACAATTAGAAAAAATATCGTAATCTGGCTGATATGCTGTTGTTTTAATGCCCAACATGCCTAAGACAGAATGAAACAAATTATCATGGGTATAGGCCTCAGTACGCTGCCGTTTTATGCACGCTGTATCCAGCCCGAAACTGTCACTAAAATCTTTGGACAGCCACAGTATAAACGGGATATGTTTCTGCTCTTCCGGCGCAAACGAGTAAGGTAAACCATGTAG
>JABFSV010000214.1 GCA_013140405.1 Methyloglobulus sp.
AGAAAGTCCGGCTGTTCCGGTTATGCCTATACCTTGGATTATTCTGATGCCGTAGCGGACGATGACGCGGTTTTTGAAGATTTCGGGGTGAAGGTCATCGTGCAACAAAATGACCTGGCATTTATTGACGGCATACAACTCGATTACCGCAGGGAAGGCATTAATGAAGCGTTTCAGTTCAATAACCCCAATGTTACGGGTGAGTGTGGGTGCGGCGAGAGCTTTACAGTTAGCTAATCGTGACGTTTTTATTGATTCGCCCCTTTATTGCTTAACCGTTCGTACCCGCAAGGCATAAATGCTGGGCTTGTCGAAGCGCACACGCCTTTTTTGTTGAATCGAAGGATTTGAAAGTTTTGCGCTAATTCCCAATCTCCAGATTGGAAACCGACAAGGCAAGCTCCAGCTTGCAAAACAAATTCCCAAGCAGAGCTTGGGAACGAGCGAACTGCTTAAACACAACCCAACTCAGTCAAAAATAGCTTAGCTGGGTTGTTTTATAAGCTAGCAAGGGTAATTGCTTACATTGAAAACTTAGAATCTATTATGCCGCTGTGGCTGTGGGCTTACGCTTCATGCCAGTTAAGCCCAATAAAGCAGAACCAAATAACCATACGGCTGCGGGAACTGGTACCGGCTTAAGTTCGTAATCGACTACAAGTTCTATATTTTTGTACCATAAGTCGGGCTTTTCTGTTGATGGTACTGATACCCATCCGCAATGACCATGATGACCGCCTCCCTTGCTACATTTCCACACAGATGTAGTAGTAGGTGGGGTTGTTCCATCAGCCCAGCCAGCAAGTACCGTCCCATTCAATATGCCGTCGGCTAGGAAAGCAGATACATTTAACCCCAAGTCATACCAACCATAAGCATTGATAGCCGTTGCCGCCTGAGTGGTTCCGCTGCTTTCGATAACTTTTACAATAGCCTTTTCCGCAGTGTCATTGCCATTTACGCCATCAGTGCAAAAGGGTGTGCAGTGATCCCAGGGACCATTATCGTCTACTGCTTTTAGCTTTAAGAATGCAGAAGTTATTTTGTACTTCGATAAATCCAGTGACGAATAGTCAATTGAAAATTTTTTACCGTGCTGTCAGTAACGTAAGTAGGGTTGTCTTTTGGTGACCCTATATTTGGCCCAGAAGTAAATTTTGAGCCATAGAAACTGACTGTAGCTGCCAAGCTGACGGAAGAAAAAAGGCCCAGAATTAAAACTGATAAAAAATAACTTAGCTTGTTCATAAAAAACTCCATAAAACCCGTTTAAAAAACCATGCAATCCGGCTATCTTCGGTTTCCCCGAAAGACCGGTAGCTTTCCACCCCTGTTTCTCAACAGGTGCGGCTACTGCATCAACAATTGCTAATGGTGGTTATATTGTAGGGAAATAATTAGGGAAAAATATAGGTGTGATTACCTAGTGAGGCTGGCTTCAAAAAGTGCGGTTTTATCCTATTTCAATAGGTTGCGATAAATGACTACGACTTTCCATACCTTAGTAATAGGCACGGTAAAAGCAGTAAATTCAATATGGTAGAAGAAAACAGGCCTCCGATGATGATACTAGCCATCGGCCCCATGATTTCTGAGCCTGGGTTATCACTATTGAACGCAATCGGGAACATGGCTAGGGCGGTGACTAGCGCAGTCATTAGAATGGACGGCAATCGTTCCTGGGCAGCTAAAGTGATGGTTTCAAGGTTCCAGGTTTTGCCTTCTTTATCGACCAAATATCGGCAGTGCGACAAAAGCATGATGCTGTTACGTACGGTGATGCCGAATAAGGTGATAAAACCGACAACAGAGCCGACTGATAATGGCGCTTCGGTCAAGATAACTGCCGCGATGCCACCGATAAGCGCAAAAGGCAGGTTGGCGAGCGTTAACAAAGCCTGACGAAGATTTCCGATGGCAATATATATTAGTATCAACACGCCAGCACCTGCCAACAGGGAATGCAGGATAAGTTTGGTGCGTGCCTTGGCTTGCTCGACTGCTGCGCCAGTAAATTCAGGATAGGTATCCGCCGCGAATGAGATTTCCTTGAGTACCTGCGCTTTGAGTGTTTGCATAAAAGCGTCCATATCACCCTCAACAATAGTGGCAGTGATGGTTTGTTTGCGTTGTGAATTCTGGCGCAGGATATTGTATCGTCCGGTGTTAGGCTTGATGTCAGCAACTTGAGCCAATTTTATGACGGTTCCATCCAGTGTTTTAATCGGTAGTTCACTGATTGCCATGATATTGGTTTTTTGCTCCGGCAAAAGGGTGACGGCAATATCGAAGATTTTGTTGCCTTCAAATGTTTTGCCTACTACAGTAGTTTCGTAAGCGCTTTGCAGACAAACCATGACTTGTTCTGGCGTTACGCCCCAATAAGCAAGCTGATTCAGGTTTAAGTGCACTTGCACAAAAGGCGTGCCGGGTGGCGAACGTACCTGTACATTACCGACACCAGGAAGTTTTCGCATGGTTTCAGCAACGGCTTGAGCTTTCGCATCAAGGGCATTCAGGTCGTTACCGAAAATATTGACGACCACGGGCGAGGTGTAACCGGAGATGGTTTCATCTACGCGTTCAATCAAAAAGGTATTAGCTTCAAAGCCGATGCCGGGGAAATTTCCTAGAACAGTTCTCAGCTTGTCCAATATCTCTTGTTGTCCTGCCCCTGAATTTGGTTTCAGGCGGATTTCGTATTCACTGTAATGGCTGCCGTAGGTATCAGCGCCACGTTCTGCTCGTCCCGCCCATTGTGATACCGATTCCACACCAGCAATCGCCATGAATTGTCCTGTAAGTTGAGTGCCTATGCGTATGGATTCCGCCAGTGAAGTGCCAGGAATGCTAGTGGTGTGGACGATATAATGGCCTTCGCGCAGCTCAGGCAAAAATTTGTGGTCTAGGGTGAAAAAAGCAATCAAGCCTGACAAGCAGATGACCATGCTTGTCAATAATATCGGCTTGAAATGCTTGGATGCAGCCAGTAACCCGTTTTTGTAAGCGTTTTTGAGGGTTGCAATCAGTGGTGGATCTTTCGTTTCCAGGTTATATCGACCTAGCAAAGCATGGCAAAGTGCGGGCGTTAAAGTCAGTGCAACCAGCAAAGACAGCAAAATTGCCAGGATATAAGAATAGCCTAGTGGTGCAAATAACCGCCCCGCCACGCCATCCAACGTCAATAACGGCACAAACACCAGCGCCACGATGAAGCTGGCATAGACGACAGAACCGCGCACCTCCAGCGATGCGGCGTTAATCACGTCATCTACGGGCAAAGGTTGGGGCAATAAGCGATTTTCCCGCAGCCTACGGAAAATGTTTTCAGTGTCGATAATCGCATCGTCAACCACCTCGCCCAAGGCAATAGCCAAGCCGCCCAACACCATGATATTGAGGTTGACCCCTGCTTCCAGCAATACCAT
>JABFSV010000023.1 GCA_013140405.1 Methyloglobulus sp.
GCATGGGCTGTTCCCAAAACAGAAAGTACCGCCATTATCGTCAATGCCAGTGGCTTGATAACTGGGCAGTTGTTGTACGGCTGATTGTTCATGTCATTTTCCTCTTGCTATTGATTATTTCTAAAATATTATCTCATAAAATTTCAAAGCACAGAACATGCCAGTTGCTAAAAAGCCAATTTTATTGGGTTTATACAACAACCCCATTAAAAACACGCACTATTGTTGTGCAATTTAGCAAAACAATGCACCATTTTGGTTTTAGAGCTAATCTTCCATACAACAGGTTCAGGTGTTTTTCATGGCTTGTTTTTTTTAGTGGCATACTAAATAAAAAAAATGGTATCGTTACCAAGTTTGGCTTCACTTACAGAACTTATAACATCTTAGGAGATAACATAAATGTCAGCAGCAAACGTACTGAAAATGATTAAAGAAAATGACGTGAAATACGTTGATTTTCGTTTTTGCGATACCCGTGGCAAAGAGCAACACGTTACTTTTCCAGCCCATAGCATTGATGAAGACACCTTTGAAGAAGGCAATATGTTTGACGGCTCTTCAATCGCAGGTTGGAAGCACATTAATGAGTCCGACATGATTCTGATGCCGGATCCATCTACTGCCGTTATGGATCCCTTCTATGATGAAAAAACCATCATCTTGCGTTGCGACATTATCGAACCTAAAAACATGCAAGGTTACGAGCGCGACCCACGTTCAATAGCAAAACGCGCCGAAGCCTATCTAAAATCAACTGGCATTGCTGATACTGCATTCTTTGGCCCAGAAAACGAATTCTTCGTGTTTGACGACGTTCGTTGGGGCACCGACATGAGCGGCTCGTTCTACAAGGTTGACTCTGAAGAAGCGGGCTGGAACTCCGAAAAAGTGTATGCTGACGGCAACATCGGCCACCGTCCTGGCATTAAAGGCGGTTATTTCCCAGTCCCCCCAGTTGATTCATTGCAAGACATGCGTTCCGCCATGTGTTCAACCCTGGAAGAAATGGGCCAGGTCACTGAAGTGCATCACCATGAAGTGGCGACTGCGGGACAATGCGAAATCGGTGTCAGATTCAACACCTTGGTTAAAAAAGCCGATGAGGTATTAACACTGAAGTATGTCGTTGCCAATATCGCCCACGCTTATGGCAAAACGGCAACCTTTATGCCCAAACCACTGGTTGGCGATAATGGCAGCGGTATGCACGTGCACCAATCACTCGCTAAAGGCGGTGTTAACCTGTTTACTGGCGATTTGTACGGTGGCTTGTCTGAAACTGCCCTGTTCTACATTGGCGGTATTATCAAACACGCTAAAGCCTTAAATGCTTTCACTAACGCTTCAACCAACAGCTATAAACGCTTGGTTCCAGGCTTCGAGGCACCTGTTATGCTGGCTTACTCAGCACGTAACCGTTCTGCTTCTATCCGTATTCCTTTCGTTAACAATCCAAAAGGCCGTCGTATTGAAGTGCGTTTCCCTGATTCAACTGCAAACCCGTATTTAGCGTTCGCAGCGATGATGATGGCTGGTTTGGACGGCATCCAAAACAAAATCCATCCAGGCGAAGCAATGGATAAAGACTTGTACGACTTGCCACCAGAAGAAGAAAAACTGATTCCACAAGTCTGCCACGCCTTCGACCAAGCTTTGGATGCGCTGGACAATGACCGTGACTTCTTGACCCGTGGCGGTGTATTCACCAACGATGCGATTGATGGTTACATCGAACTCAAAATGGCGGAAGTTACCCGTATCCGTATGAGTACACATCCTGTTGAATACGACATGTACTATAGCTTGTAATTTTTAAGCCTGTAAAACAGGCTTAAAGACCTTAAAACCCCGCAAGCTATTCTTGGCTTCGCGGGGTTTTTTATGCGGTATAGCATATTTTTTATCACCCAATTGATACCTTGAAATGAAGTGAATGCAAAAAGAACCATGCTACGCTTTAAAACGAAAAGTAGTTTTTACCTGATTTTATTTTGTTGGATTTTGCAAGACATAACCCAAGCTGGGCAAATCCATGTTCAAGGGCTTGATGAAATTCAGCAAACTGTGGATCAATTTGTTATTTTGGAAAACCAGAAAAACAACAGCGCATGGGTTGCTGACAATGTAAATAACAAAGTCCTCGTCCCTAAATGCAATGTGCCTCTATCAGCAAAATGGATGCCGAAGAACTATGGCTTATCGCGCAAAAGCATCGCCGTAATTTGCCAGCAGACCGATGATAAGGACTTTAAAAAATGGGATATATTTGTGCCTGTCACTAAAAAGCACCCAAAGTAACGGATTGCGGCAAATAATGCATCAAACCTCGCTGATTATTATTTAACCAAACTCAACAAAACTCCCGCCGCTACCGCTGAACCTATCACCCCTGCAACATTTGGCCCCATGGCGTGCATCAGCAAGAAGTTATGGGGATTGCTTTCCAGGCCTAGCTTATTGGCAACCCGTGCCGCCATCGGTACAGCGGAAACACCAGCCGCGCCGATCAATGGATTAATTAAGGTGCTACTGAACCGGTTCATGATTTTTGCCATGATGACACCTGCCGCAGTGCCTATGGCGAAGGCACATGCGCCTAGTGCCAATATTCCCAAGGTTTTGGCTTGCAAAAAGGCTTCTGCACTAAGTTTTGATCCTACCGATAAACCTAGAAATATGGTGACTATATTGATGAGTTCGTTTTGCGCGGTTTGGCTTAGCCGTTCGACAACGCCACTTTCCCGCATTAGATTACCCAGGGCGAACATGCCGATTAACGGCGTCGCAGAAGGCAATAACAAGATGGACAGAAAGAGCAGCATTAATGGAAACACGATTTTTTCAGCTTTGCTGACATCGCGAAGTTGCTGCATCTCAATTTTGCGTTCGTCCTCTGTTGTCAAGGCACGCATGATCGGTGGCTGGATTAACGGCACTAAAGCCATATAGGAATAAGCCGCCACGGCTATCGCGCCCAGCAAATCAGGAGCCAGTTTCGAGGCGACATAAATCGCGGTTGGCCCATCTGCACCACCAATAATGCCTATGGCTGCGGCATCTTTCAAGCTGAACTCTAATCCCGGGATGATGTTCAGTGCCAATGCACCCAGCAAGGAAGCGAAGATACCGAATTGTGCCGCCGCACCCAATAGCAGGGTTTTAGGGTTCGCAATCATTGGGCCGAAATCGGTCATTGCGCCTACGCCCATAAAGATAAGCAAGGGGAATATCCCAGCCTTAATCCCGAAATAGAGGTAGTGCAGGATGCCACCTTCTTCGGTCATACCCGCTACGGGAATATTGCTGAGAATTGCCCCGAAACCGATGGGTAATAACAGTAAGGGTTCAAAGCCCTTGCTGATAGCAAGAAACAGCAGCACAAAGCCCACCAGCATCATAAACGCCTGACCACCAGTAAAGTTATAAAGTCCGGTGCTATGCCACAGTGAAAGTAGGTTTTCCATTTATGTTTTTAAAATCGAATCCGTTATGATTGAGTAAGTAGCTGCTCCTTCTCCCTTGAGGGAGAAGGAGTCTTCTACAATGAAACCAGTACATCGCCACTGGCAACGGTACCGCCTTCTTTCACATTAACAGCACTAACAATCCCCGCAACTTTGGTACGAATTTCGGTCTCCATCTTCATGGCTTCCATGATGACAACCACCTCACCTTTGGCGACACTGGCACCGACTTCAACTAGGATTTTTAAAATAGTGCCTGCCATAGGTGCGACTACCACTTCACCGCTGCTGGATGCTGGGGTTGCGTACGCGGCGCTGACTTCTGGTTTGATACTCAACTCAGAACCTCCTGGCCCCACAGCGACCTTGAAGTGCCGTCCATCAACATTAACAGAATAGGTTTCAATAGCTGAAGCCGATTTGTTAGCCGTTGCTGTTGAGTTAGAAGCGGCGAATGCCTTAGGATCGGGCGCTGCTTCAAATGCGGATGGATTACCTCGATTAAGCAGAAACTTCCAGCCAACTTGATTGAACATGCCATTGATTAAGGCATCTTCTTCAACACATTCAGCTAGCCTTATGCCTTCTTTCTCGGCTTTTTCCAGCACATCTGAAACCAGTTTGTTCATTTCCGATTCGAGTAAATCGGCTGGACGGCAGGTAATGGCTGTCGAGCCATTCAACACCCGCATTTGTAATTCTTTATTGACCGGTGCGGGGGTTGCGCCGTATTCACCTTTCAAAACGCCAGCGGTTTCTTTGGTGATAGTTTTGTAACGCTCACCGCTCATCACATTTATCACGGCTTGCGTACCGACGATTTGCGATGTCGGTGTCACGAGAGGAATAAAACCCAGATCTTCGCGCACACGAGGGATTTCCTTGATGACTTCGTCAAACTTGTCTGCCGCGCCTTGCTCTTTCAACTGGCTTTCCATATTGGTCAACATGCCGCCCGGTACTTGTGCGATCAAGATTCGGCTGTCAACCCCTTTCAAGCTGCCCTCAAACTGGGCGTATTTTTTACGGACTTCACGAAAGTAGGTAGCGATTTCTTCCAGCTTGACCAAATCCAGCCCCGTATCACGGTCTGTGCCCTCAAAACTTGCAACTATGGTCTCGGTGGGGCTATGTCCGTAAGTCATGCTCAACGAGGAAATGGCAGTATCGACATTATCAATACCTGCTTCGGCGGCCTTGATGATACTGGGGACACTCAAGCCTGTGGTCGCGTGACATTGCATGTGGATAGGGATGTTAGTGCTTTTTTTCAGGCGGCTGACCAGCTCAAAGGCATCATAAGGTTTCAGCAGACCCGCCATATCCTTAATGCAGATGGAATGTGCGCCCATATCTTCAATCTGCTTGCCCAAGGCTACCCATACATCCATCGTGTGGACTGGACTGGTGGTATAGGAAATCGTCCCTTGGGCGTGGGCATCGGTATTCAACACCGCTTTGACGGCGCGTTCGATATTACGCATATCGTTCATGGCATCAAATATGCGAAACACGTCAATGCCGTTGATAGCACAGCGTTCGACAAACTTATCGACGACATCATCGGCATAGTGGCGGTAGCCTAACAGGTTTTGACCGCGCAACAACATTTGTTGGCGGGTTTTAGGCATGGCCTTTTTAAGCAAACGTAAACGTTCCCAAGGATCTTCGCCGAGATACCGGATGCAGGCATCAAAAGTCGCACCGCCCCAGGATTCCATTGACCAATAGCCGATTTCATCCAGCTTGCCGCAAATGGGCAGCATGTCTTCAATACGCAAGCGGGTTGCCAGAATAGACTGGTGCGCGTCGCGCAACACAACCTCAGTAATAGCCAGGGGTTTTTTCTTGTTTTTCGTTGCCATTCTTGTTTACGACTCTAAAACCTGCCGATTTGTTTAATCGTGGTTATTGGGATGAAATAATTATAGGTTTCTTTTCGTACTTTACGAATAATACCCTAAACCAACAGGAGTATTAATGATGTTTTTTTCGGTACTGATGAACTGCCGCAGAAATCGCTGCAACAGTACTCTTATCAATACTGCTAGGCATACTGGGGATTTTAGGGGTTGCACCAGGAAAATAGCGTTGCACTAAAGCAGACATTAGGTTGATTGCAACTACTAACATGGCAAGGAATATAAATACGATTCCCATACCAGCAAACATCAGCTCAACACCGCTTCTGATCTGTTCTGTCATGCCCTACGCCTTTTAATTTAATTAAGAACCCAGCCAGCATTATCTCTAAAACCTTCCCACTAAACAAACTAAAAGCATCCTGCTTAAACTGCGCCGCCACTAAAATTGATACCGCTCTTCAATCGATGCACAACACTTTAGAAAATATAAAATAAATACACATGCAAACTATAGCTGACATCTCCATTTTACTTAGAAACACAATTCAATCAACCCGTACATGCAAAATGAATTTTTGTTTCCTGGCTATGAAGCCGTAGTGCCTCGTGTACAATCAGGGCATACCAATTTCAATTATAAACATGAATGCGAACATCCCTAACTACCGCTCAGAATGCCCATTATCGACTGCATTAGATGTTATCGGCGATAAATGGAGCCTGTTAATCGTACGCGATATGTGCATGAATAAAGCGAGATACGGCGACTTCCTGTCCTCGCCTGAGGGCATCCCAACCAATATCCTCGCCAATCGGTTACGTCGTCTGGAGGTAACCGGCATTATTCACAAAAAACTCTATCAGACCAAGCCGTTACGTTATGAATACTCTTTAACAACCAAAGGTGCTAATCTACTTCCTGTGCTACAACAACTTGCAATCTGGGCGCATCAGCATGTTCCTGAGTGTGGAGTCCCCCCAGAATGGTTTTTGAGCGCAAAACCTGAGAATTTGGTAAAAAATTATTGAGACCCAAACCCAACGCCACAAAATAACCAACATTCACAGTTGGCTTGCGGCTTTTGGCTAAACTTTATTCAAACTCCGTCGAACTTGTTTAGTATCCGATATACGTAATATTTTCACCATAATTTCCATAGTT
Source organism: Methyloglobulus sp. (assembly GCA_013140405.1). Taxonomy (GTDB): domain Bacteria; phylum Pseudomonadota; class Gammaproteobacteria; order Methylococcales; family Methylomonadaceae; genus Methyloglobulus. The sequence goes on from JABFSV010000023.1 coordinate 6,495, forward strand.
TTTCATTAACAAAACAGTCAGATACTGGTAAATTGCACACCGACACCTTATCGATAGACTGTGTCAACCCAACAATGAGGAGATCGTACATGTCTAACAACTTGCTAGAATCATTAAAAGAATACCTATCGGGTGATGTAGTTTCAAACTTGGCAACCCTAATTGGGCAATCACCGAAAGATACCGAGTCCGCGCTGTCCACAGCCCTGCCCTCGTTGTTCGCCGGACTGGTCGATAAAAGCTCTGATACAAAAAGTATCAGCAATCTTTTTAACTTACTGATTGATGGCAACCATGATGGCGGCGTACTCAGCAATCTGGGTGCCTTATCGCGCGGCGGTGAAGAAACCACTAAATTGATGTCTGATGGCGGGAGCTTATTAGCATCGCTCTTTGGCGACAAAGCTACCGGCATTACCAATTTGGTTGCAAACGCAAGCGGCATCAGCAAGGATTCATCCAGTTCCTTACTCGGCTTCGTTACTCCTTTAGTCATGGGCTTGATTGGCAGAAAACTGAAAATTGGAAAAATAAATGACTCTGCTGGACTAGCCAAACTTTTGAATGAGCAGAGTGGCTTTTTAAAGGACTTTATTCCTGTGAGCCTCAGTAGCCTTGTCGATATTCCCAAAACTACTGTTATTAGCAAGGCCGCAACCGTCACTGACACCATGAGTGATTTCGATAAAGCGGCTTACTCACTGGATGATGGTGCGCCCTTCCAAGAAAAGGCTGCGTCTGTAACTGCGACACTGGGCAATATAGGCAATACCATTGAGGATGTCGTGGAAGATGCCTTATCGGATGCCAAAAATCTCGCGGAAAATATTGGTGGCACAGCCAGTCAGTTTGGCTCACATGTCGTTAAAGAAGGCAAGGACTTTGCCCATAGTGCAGCCGAAGTATTCGAAGACGGCGCGGGTGAAGGCAGGAAGTTTCTGCCATGGATACTCATAGCGGCAGCACTTGCTTTGGCTTGGGGCCTACTTAAAAGTTGCAGCATCCCAGAAACAACGACAGAAACCACCGCGCCGTCAGTGACTGCCCCGCCAGCAACTACGCCTCCTCCTGCGGAACCAATCGCCGAAGCCCCCCCTGCAACACCAGATCCCAGCGCACCTCCTGCTGAGCCAGCCAAGGTTGAAGTTCCAGCAACTGACAGCAATTTCTATGAAAAAACCTTGTCTACCGGTTATGCCATCAAAGCTGCCAAAGACGGGCTTGAAAGTAAGTTAGTTAGCTTTATCGAAAGCAATGAAGCGATCAACAAAGATTTATGGTTTACGATGGATGGCATTCAATTCGACACCAACAAAGCCACCATCAGGTCAGAATCTGATGCACAAATTAGCCATATTGCCGAGGTCTTGAAAGCCTATCCGAAGGTCAAAATCAAAATCGGCGGTTACACCGATAACACGGGCAACGCCAATGCCAACAAAAAACTGTCCAATAACCGCGCCAATGCCGTTAAAAAGGCAATCGTCAGCAAAGGCATTGCTGCAGATCGTATGGATGCTGAAGGTTACGGCAGCGACCATCCCGTTGCTACCAATGACACCGAAGAAGGACGGCAACAAAACCGCCGTATAGATGTACGGGTGACTGAAAAATAATTTAGGCTCAAGGCACAAAATAACAAATTTAATTTGTTATGCCTTGAGCCTTGAGCCTTGAATTATTTTATTCGTAGCCGCCTAAATCGACCTAAATAGCCAACAAAAAACCAGCTACTCAGTGTTCTATTTTATAATATGAAGAATTTACAAACTCACAATAACTATAAGCGTATGAAAATCGAACCCTATAAACAAAACCCCTTCATTTCTGTTTTAATTGGCATAGTAATTGCTTTTTCGTTAACCGCGTGTTCTGATGAAAAACCCAAAGCGGAACAAGCGATAACGCAAGATAAAGCCGCCCAGGCAGAAACCGTCAGCGTTGATTCCCCACATGACCCAACGCCTGAAGCGGAAATGTCGCAAAAACAAAAATTTGAACATGATTTTGCCGCGCAATGTATCGACAGGGAATTGAACAATTCCACAAATAAAATAGCCGATGCAGGAAGGCTCACCAAATCATGCGAATGTATCGCAGCTTACATCACGAAAGACTTAACCGATGAAGAAGCGGAAAAATTTAATTCCGAACACGAACATCCCCAGTCATTGCGAATTAAATTTGAAGCTGCGGCGTACGAATGCTTACAGGAAAAAGTCCAACCTGCTGAGCCTAAGTTGTTTGGTAAACAACAATAGCGGATTGCCGTTAACCCCGTTCCTTACGTAAATGGCACGGGGTTATAGGTGAACGCTTATGTAAAATGCCAGATAAATCCTAAGAGCTTTACCCTCTTAGCAAATCAAACCACATTGACTTTAATGCCGCGAAAATACTAGCGGCTTAAGTCACCGAAATTACATTTTTTTCAGCGAACTCTTGGAGTATTTGTAACCCTCCCTTAATGATAAGGTCAGGATTAGGATGCTGGGATTCTTGGGCAACTTGAGCCAGACAAGTTAGCGCTTTGATTTGTCCACTTTCTTCGATAATCTCCAACAACCTATAAGTCATTGGATTAATTTCAATAAATTTTACCTCATCGTCCTGTCCACGATAAGCAAGGAGTGATGTGGGCTGTCCAGGCGGCACTTGCGGCAAATAGTCGGGGGAAATAAGTTGGACGGGGAATTGGTAAACCAACGGCCAAGCCAAAGGCGATAGCTGTATGGTCTGGTCAAGCAAATCATCAAAATTCTGTTGATTGGCCTTTACCTCGTCTTTGGCGATGGATAAGGCCATCTCGACCCATTCGTAGTGCGCCAATTCCAGCAGAAAAGGAAAATCATTCGGATTATCCCGCTCATTTTCCAGGTAATCTAGGAACTCTTCGGCAATGTCGGAAAAGTACGGTGTTTTGCAATGATGCCTGGAAAAAAAATCTTGCGCGAGGTCATACCACTGTTGGTCATCCAATATTTTTCGGATAACAGGGAAATTTCCGGCCAGAAAGCCTTCAATATTGTTAAATATTAATTCCCGGTACATCTCCATGCGTTCTGGTTTTACGTCAGCGGGTGCGGGATTTGTTACAGGATTACGAATGTATTGGGTAAATTCGAGTTGTTTGGCTTTAAAATCGACGGACATAGCTTAGGCCGATTTTCTTTCGTGCTGAACTCGCCAGTCATTCTGTATGGTTTTGATGGTATTCACTTCTTTCAACAATATGTCCATGGGCGGGATATTGAAATCGCGCTCCAATAAGGTGGGAAACACACCAAAAAGCTCATACGCCTTACCCAACAACTTCCAGACCGGATCAATAATATCTGCACCATGCGTATCAACGAGAAAATCTTCGGCTTCCACATAATGCCCAGCAATATGGGCGTAGGCAATCCGATGTGCGGGCATGGCTTTTAGGAATGCTTCGGCATCATAGTCATGATTGACGCTATTCACGTAGATATTATTGATGTCCAACAACACGTTACAATCGGCTTCATTGACAACGGCATTGAAAAAGTCGATCTCGTCCATCTCCTGGCCAGGCGCGGCATAATACGAGACGTTTTCGATAGCGATACGTTGTTCCAAAATGTCTTGTACCCGTTTGATCCGTGCAGCCACATGAGTTACGGCTTCTTCAGTAAACGGGATAGGCATCAGGTCATACAAGTGTCCATCCTTGCTGCAATAGCTTAGATGCTCACTGTATAACTTGATACCATGCTCGGATATAAACTTTTTGACTGCTAGGACAAAGGTTTCATCCAAGGGATCGGTACTACCAAGCGATAAGGACAAACCGTGACAGACAAAATCATACCGTTCTGTCATCGAACGGAATTGCCGACCTGATTTGCCGCCGATGGTAATCCAGTTTTCGGGTGCAACCTCGTAAAAACCGACCTCAGCCGGTGGCGACGCAACGATTTGGTTTAGTATTGACCTACGCAGACCTAAACCAGCATCGCGCACTAAATAGGGATTTGTGTCCATGGGAACACCTTTATTAGTCTGAGAAAGGAGGGCATTAGCTGCCCTCCCCTATCTAAAACCGCGTAAACTAGCTACGAAATTTTATTTTGCTGGCGCAGGTGCAGCAGGTGCTGCTGCGGCTGGTGTTTTCATGCTTGCGCCACAAGAGCCGTCTTTGCTCTTCATCATTTCGGTGCAGCCTGTCATGCCTTCACCACAGCCTTTCATGGCCGCGCCACAAGCACCTTCTTTGGTTTTTGCTGCTTCGCAATTCTTCATACCTTCGGCACAAGCTGCGCCACAGCTACCTTCTTTTGCAGATTTATCCATACCGCAAGCGCCTTCTTTGCCTTTCATCATAGCACCGCAGGATTTTTCCATGCCTGGCTTCATTTTGCCATCTTTCATCATGGCCCCACACGCGCCACCATCTGCTTTCTTGGCTGCTGTTGCTGTACTTCCAGCAGCCGCTGCGTTTCCAGCACACGCGCCTTCGGCAGTTTTTGACTTAGCTGCGTCGCCCATGCCCATAGACGCACCACATTTCATTTCGGCTAACTGCATATAGCCTGAAGACAGCTCGGTCATTCCAAATGGGTTGGTTTCGGCATTGGCAGGCATTGCCGCAAATGTTGAAATAAGGGCAGCGCCCATTGCTGCAGCTAAAGGGGTTTTATTCATTTTTTTCATAGTGTTAACTCCAGGGTTATTATATTAAAGCATCGATACTGCTATACCGAAGTCAGGTTACGATACCCTTTCAGAACTGAACAAGGAATGAATAACCCGTTAATCGATGTGTTTACCACCAACCAAACTATACAGATTTACTGAACTTCTTTCCAGTAATCATTAGCTTAACTGATTACATCGTTTTGTTATCGTATTCACACAGGTCGGCAATAACGCATTGACCACACTTCGGTTTTCTCGCCACGCAAGTATATCGTCCGTGCAAAATTAGTAAATGATGGGCATCTTTTTTATGGCTTTTGGGCACCCATTTATCCAGTTTGCGCTCCACTTCCAACACGTTTTTTCCTGGGGCTATTTTAGTGCGGTTAGAAACCCGGAAAATATGGGTATCTACTGCAATGGTATGCTGCCCAAAAGCTGTATTTAAAATCACGTTGGCAGTTTTTCTGCCAACACCTGCCAATGCTTCAAGTTCTTCACGCGTTTCAGGCACTTGTCCGTGGTGTTTGTCTAGCAACTGACCGCAAAGGGTGATGATATTGGCAGCTTTTGCATTATACAAGCCAATGGTTTTGACATAATTTTTTAGCCCGTCCAAACCTAATGCCAAAATAGCCTGCGGCGTGTTAGCGACAGGGAATAGTTTCGCTGTCGCTTTGTTCACGCCCTTGTCAGTTGCTTGCGCGGAAAGCACTACGGCGATTAATAATTCAAATGATGTGGAATAAACCAGTTCGGTGGTCGGCTCAGGGATGGTTTCTGCGAGGCGGTCAAAGATCGCCTGTCTTTTTTGTTGATTCATCCTGTGTACGATTAAGCGGAAAACCTATCAACACTACTGTCAGAGTGCATTTTCAACAGCGCTTCTTTCTGCTTTCTTGCCTTTTCCGCTTTTTCCAGAACCTCGTTTTCTTTACGCCGATTCCGAGCATCATAACGGTGCATTGCGGTTAATTTTTGTGCGGTTTTTTGCTCTGGTGACAACTGAATTGTCAGCGGTTTCACGACAATACAATCCACCGGACACGGTGCAACACATAACTCGCAGCCTGTACATTCCGCTGCGATCACCGTGTGCATCAACTTCGCCGCACCCAAAATGGCATCGACGGGACATGCGGCAATACATTTAACGCAACCGATACAGTCTTCTTCAACAATAACCGCTACTTGCTTAGGCTTGTGTACGCCAAATTCGGGATTCAAAGGTTTAGTCGCTAATCCCAATAAGTCAGCCAGTTCCAAGATACCTTCGTCACCACCCGGTGGACATTGGTTGATGTCCGCCTGACCTAGAGCAATCGCTTCCGCATAAGGCTTACAACCCTTATAGCCGCATTGACCACATTGGGTTTGGGGCA
>JABFSV010000487.1 GCA_013140405.1 Methyloglobulus sp.
CTGAACATGGTTTCCGCAAGCTCATGGGCATGGGCTAAGTTAGGGTCAGGGTGATGGCCACCAAAGTCCTCCAACGGCACGGCATTGATAATAGAATCTGGACTGGCACCAAGTAGATCAACAAATATCCGTTTCGCATAAGGCCCTGTAATTGCGTGCATGGCATCAAAAAGCAATGTGATATAACCGCTGCTAATACTTTGTTTAAGCAAGGCAAAGTCAAACAAGGATTGCATCAATTCTGCATAATCCGTAACGGGATCAATAATGGTGATAGCAATTCCATCCAGTTGCTGTGTACCAATGTGATCTAAATCAACATCGCCCATCACAGCAATTCTATAATTATCAATGACCTGGCTACGCTTAAAAAAAGCATCGGTATACTTTTCTGGAGCAGGCCCACCATTACTGACATTGTATTTGATGCCAAAATCTTCCTCTGGCCCACCGGGATTATGGCTGGCAGACAATACCAAACCACCAAAAGCACCATATTTCCTAATTATGTGCGAAGCTGCTGGAGTTGATAATAAACCGCCCTGCCCTATAATAAGTTCGCCAAAACCGTTGGCAGCCGCAATTTTAATGATACTTTGGATGGCGGTTCGGTTAAAATAGCGACCATCGCCGCCCAATACCAGGGTTTTACCTGAAAAGTCCTCCAAAGAATCAAAAATGGCTTGGACAAAATTTTCCAGATAACCCGGCTGTTGAAAAACTTTCACCTTTTTACGCAGCCCAGACGTTCCTGGATTTTGGTCGTTGAAAGGTTGGCTGGCAATAGTTTCGACTTGCATGTTTGATCCTGTATGATGATTAAGCTTTATTAACTAAAGTACACTAAATTTCTTATCTCGTGTAGACCTTGCGATATGTTACGAATATATTTATTTCTGATTTGTAGTTTTTATGCTTTAAATGTCTTTGCTTATGATCATATTTGGCTGCTGGTAGACACTACAGCACTGAAAATTGAAGTGAAAAAAGGCGAGCAAACCATTGATACGATTGATGGCATTGCAATAGGCCAAGCAGGCGCGGGGCAAAAAATGCATCGCGGCGACAATATTACGCCCTATGGCGAATACCGAATCGGCTGGGTTGGTCAAAGAAGTTCATTCCACAAGTTTTTTGGGCTCAATTACCCATCAATTCAAGATGCGGACAATGCGCGTCGCAAAGGCACTATTGACCAATACACCCACGACAACATTGTCAATGCACATTTATATAATCATGTCCCGCCACAAAATACGCCATTAGGTGGACGGATCGGTATCCACGGCCTGGGACGATCCGATGAGAAAATACATAAGACTATGAACTGGACGCACGGTTGTATCGCATTAACGAACAATCAGATCGATCATCTGAGCCAGTGGGTCGATACCGGTACACTAGTAAAAATAAAATAATGGTGGAAAATATTGAAAACGGTGCTAGAATTTAATCGGCTATACGTTTTTTTTGTAGCAATAACTTGGAAATAAGGAAAATAAACATGAAAAAATTAATGAAAGTGTCAATGATTGCTCTGGCGGCTAGCTTAGTAGTTGGCTGTGCTACCAACTCAGATATCGAAAATTTGCAAACTCAGATTGATGGCTTGAAAACTTCTGTTGCACAAGCATCTTCTGATGCAGCAAGCGCTAATGCTGCTGCTTCTGATGCAAAAGCTGCTGCTGAACGTGCGGCTCAATATGCACAAGACACAAACAGCAAACTGGACAACATGTTCAAACATTCAATGCAAAAATAATTTGCATTACTGCTGTTAAGTAAGACCAAAAAAAGCCCGGTGGCCTAAACCACCGGGCTTTTTTTGCGTCTCATTTTATGCTTTGTTTTCACCACCGAATAGCTCGATCATTTGCGGCAGGAACAAGCCCAGTTCTGCGGACATAATTGCAAAATCCACATCAAAACGGGCGGCATCATCGTCTACATCCAATTCCTTCAATTGATCCTGCACTAAATCCAGAAAACGCAAACGCTTGATGGAGAAATTCTTATCCATAACAAAAGACAGGCGGTCAGCCCAATTCATCGCCAATTTAATGACTTCTTTGCCTGAATCAAGATGATTTTGGATTTCTGGCAGCGCTAAATCATGGCGTTTGCAGCGAATAATACTTCCTTCTTCCCCAGGCGAACGTAGTTCACATTCATCCTCAATCACAATACTGGCAGGGGTCTGTTGACTGACCAGCCATTGCGTCATGATCGTAACTGTGTTGTTGACGGTATTGACTGGCGCGGCAGGTAGTGATCCCAGTGATTTCCGCAATAAAGTCAACAAATCTTCAGCACTGCTTGACGAAGCCGCATCAACCACCAACCAACCGCCTTGAGGGTCGATGTAAGCGTATATTTTCCGGGAAAACGTAAAGGCCCGTGGTAACAAATCAAAAATAAGCTCATCCTTAAGGCGCGTCCGTTCTTTCTTTGATAGCTTACGGCCTTGTTGCTCTTCCGCCTCAGCCGCTTTCTCCAGGATCATTTCGTTAACGACTGCCGTGGGCAAAACCCTTTCCTCTTTTTTGACACACAGCATCATATAGCCATTTGTAGCATGTACCAGTGATTGCTCCGCCTTACCCAAAGGTGCAGTCCAACCAAAACTGGCTACTTCATGAGCGCCACAAGGACGAAAACGCAGGGTTTCGAGCTTTTCTGCCAATTCATCGGCATTTAACGTAAAGGGTTCTGTAAAACGAAAAAGGCTAAGATTTTTAAACCACATGTATGAAAGTATCCTAAGCAAAATGGAGCGGCATTATCACACAATGCCGCATGAGTGCGAACTGCAAATCAGCCATAAGTAAAAACCCGAATAAAACAGCTATCCACTCTTATGATAAAGTACACATTATTTTTTTGAGGTATCGATGGAACCCTTATCAACTTGGGAAAACGTATTGCTGGGCGCACTGGCTTTGCTGATGATTTTTTGGATGAAACCTGGCATTAAAGCCGCCCTAGAGAAAAGCAAAACCGCTAAAGCCGATTGGCCTGGGTTACTCATGCCTTTGGCGCTGGTTGTGTTGTTTGTCCTATTTCTTATCGCAATGGTCAAGCCATGATGAACGAATATGAGGAATACGAAGAAACAGGCGAAGACATCGAATACTACGCTGTCCGGCCCAATAAAACGCGTATCAAAAAAGAAATAGGAGAACTGTTCGCGCTAGGTGAAACAATGTCGAAACTATCTGCAGCGCACTTAAACAGCCTGGAACTTCCGGAAAACATACACAAGGCCGTCAAGGAGGTGGCAGACATGCCACACACAGGCGCACGCAAGCGTTTGTTGAAATATATTGCAGGCCAACTCCATAAGATTGATGTCGACCCTATACAAGAAAATCTCGCCCGCATACAAAATAAGAGCGCCCACTCTGTCAGGGAACACCATCTCTCCGAA
>JABFSV010000087.1 GCA_013140405.1 Methyloglobulus sp.
ACCTGAAAGAATCGGAGTGGCGATGGAAGAAACAACCTGACGAACTGGCCACTGAATTATGGCAACTCGTCAGAAATTTTAATCTCTCCTGATAGTCTAGAGCCTAAGCTATTTACTTTTGTCCCCCCAAAAGATGCCCATAAGATCGACTTCGTCCGCAGGAAGCCGCCACAGAAAAAGTGAACTAGGTATTGGGAGATTATCATGAACACATTAAAACTATTCACTCAATCAGTCACCGTGATCGTCGGCCTTATTACCGTGACCCTTTGCATCGCGCGGTAGCCCGCTCAGTGCGTGGCAACACCCGCATCCAGGTTAACCGCAATGGTAATTTCGACAGGAACAGGGCGGAAAACCGACTCAAGAACATTGACAGAAACCGGAACATCAAGAGAAACGTTAACATCAACCGAAATACCAGCGTGAATGTCAACCGTAACGTCAATGACCGTCATGGTTACTATGGCGGCCGTTACCATGACGATGGCATCGGTGTCGGTGCTGCCATCGCCATTGGGGTTGCGGGCCTTGCGGTGGGGTCGATTGTCACCGCAGCGTCCATGTCGCCCTCATGCCAAATGGTGAATGTCAATGGATTTAACTACCAACGCTGCGGCAGCACTTGGTACTAACCGCAATATGCGGGATAGCAGGTCAACTACGTTGGAGTCAATCCACCACAATAAAATGATAGCTAGCCCCAAGTTTTGAATGCATAACAGTATTACCAAGCCTTGAAAGCTGGGCAATGTGCAACGTACATAGCATGAGCAACAGATTTTTTTGTAAGTCACCTGACCGTAGATTACTATAATTCTTCTGGAAGGGTAGTACTGCGAACAAAATTTTTAAGCAAGCAAACCGCGCATGAAATTGTAGTATTAGATTTTGCCACACACAGCAGTAATGCTTATAGTTTTAATACAGAGCTGAAATAGTGGCTGGTGTCATCAGGGTCGAATGATCTCTTCGGGTAGCTCACTATCCGGCTTAATGCGCTCATTCCAGGATATTACTATATTGAAGGTCTGGAAAGACAGATTTGAGTGTCAGCTATAGGAAAAAATGAGCGGTAGCAGTTGGCCGAAATATCACGGTCAGATCACAATAAATTTACCTATCCCTACCGTCTGCTTTATTTGAAGTGTAAATATTTAGCAGCTATTTGAAAATTGAAACATCGGCCAATTTCTGATTTTTTCAACAAATCCCAAGTTTTCACAAACACACTAGTGTGCTTAGCTGGTGTCGCTAAATGAGCTCAACACGAATGTTACGACCAATGACTTGAGCCGCTCGTGATAAAGTTTCAAGAGTCACGCCGCTATGTTCAGGATTCAACAATCTATCGAGTTGGCTTCTGCTTGTCTTCATGTGCCGAGCCATCTGAGCTTTTGTGATATGGCTTGTTTTCATGGCTTCTTCGATTTGCCACGCAATAACCCGCTTGATAGCAACTGTTTGCACTTCTTCATAAATACCCTCTTCTTTGAGAAAGTCATCAAAGGAAGAACCCAGACGGCCTTTTTCTATTTTTGTCATGTGTCAATCTCCTTCAATCGTTTACGCGCAAGTTGTAAGTCTCCATCTGGTGTCTTCTGGGATTTCTTAATAAAGCCGTGGAGAAGAACCATATGACCCTCCACAATCCCAAAGAGAACCCGTGCAATTTTGTGGCTTGGAAGTGTACTGCGAACTTCCCCAATCCCCTGTCCTAGCGGGCGGCAAGTCGGCATTCCAATTGGCCATCCGTATTCTACTGTGGCTATATCTTCTCCGATAACCCTCCTATCGTCTGGGTCAAGCTCTTTAAGCCATTCACGGACAGGCTGGTGTCCAGACGCATTTTCATAGAAAACTACAGGGATTTTTTTCATGTTCGTCTCTATGGCCTCAATCGCATTAATCCTGCGTCCCTATATATACTTTCCAATAGCGAGAGCCATACATAAAAAGTACCATATATGGTACTTTCTTTCAAGACAAATATACAACTGACAGTCAGGTTACTGATTTCTTGTTAGGAACAATATAATGTTTTCAATTTTTTGCAGCTTCGAAATAGCTTTGGGATTTATATGGGGAGTTATTACCCTATCTTGGGCATTGAACATGCTGTTCAATATAGTCAGCAATCTTGTTGATAGCTTGTTTTATGGTATTAGCTTCAGTATTGATATAACCAGCAGTGACATCGCCGTCAGTTTTATGATTGGCTAATGTCTTAAGCAGCGAAAAAGGTATCATTGCTGCTTCACCAATGGTCAAAAATGTGCGTTTTAAATCATGGCTACTGAAATTAATGCCAGTTGTCGAAACAATTTGTGCAATCGGTTTTCTGGGAATATTCATCACCCCATCTTTGGAATCACCTGGAAACACAAAACGGCTATCACCTGTTAAGACTTTCAAGTGAGTTAGAAAGGGTTGGATCTGAGGGGCAATGTAGGTTGTAAAATCAGTGTGATTTTTGGTGTCGCGGGCAGTCAGGCAATTGCTTTTAAAATCGATATCCGACCATTCCAAATAACGAATATCTTGATCCCTTAAGCCAGTATGCAATAACAGTAACAAATAGACCTTGGCTTTTTCATTTTCCAGGCTCAAAACGGCTTCGTACCACTCCCGCAGGTTATTGCTCGGAATCATGCGTTTTTTGCGTTTTGCCTTCGCCCATAAACTGCCGTCCCGCAATACATCGACTGGGTTTTCATCTAACGCTTTTAATGTCACCACGGCATATCTCATCAGCAACCGAAGCACCCTCATTTTGTTGTCCCGACCACCTTCAAACTGTTTACGCCGGTTTAACACCATATCCCGGGTGATTTCATTGATGGGCTTTTCAAGCCAATCTGAAAAACCCTGGTTAAGTTTCTTTGTATAATCGAGAATGGAAGCTTCACGTAAATCGCATTTGTCTTTCAAGTATCGATTGAGCAATTCTTGTAACGTAATTCTGCGTACACGTTGTTTGCGTTTTTCTTCTGTCGGATTGATGCCACCTGCAATCGCAGAGAGAGCATCGCCAGCCAAAATTCGTGCTTGGGCAACAGAAATATCTGGCCACTTACCCAAAGTGACTCTTTGCATGGTTTTACCGTTCCATTTCAGTAAAACGAATGATTTAACGCCTGTTGAGCTTACTCGGCAGGTAAGTTTTGGGCATCCGCTATCATGAAATTCAACGCGACCAGCAAGGGGTGTTAGAATTTTTTCAATTCGTTGTTGGGTAAAATTAAATTTTTCTGCCATCTTTTATATAAAACACTAAAAGCCATTAATACCCAGGTCATGGCCTGGTCATGTTTTTAAAGCAATTTAGTGTATTTTAGTGAAAGCTAGCGAAATGTACAGAAATAATATTTATCTTTTATATCATTGATATAGACATAATATCTTTGTTATTTAAGGGGTATATTGT
>JABFSV010000220.1 GCA_013140405.1 Methyloglobulus sp.
AGCCAAACGGACGCTGATTTGATCCATAGTCAACAGGGCAATTGAGGCCATGACTGCAATAAACAGACGTGCGTGTATTGACGGGCCTTCGGCGAATAACAGTTTTATGGCGTGAGATCTCGTATCAATTGAACGGGCTATATAAATCGAATGCCGGATTTCCAAAAATCAATTGTTTTACGCAACTGATTTTCGGAATCACTACTTACCACTTGGAGCCGCTGAGTAAATCAGAGATTCTTTAAGAAATTGATTGTACTGGTTACGTTACAGTAATCGCGCAAACGGGCAGAAATGCTGTTGTGCCAACGACCAAAATAGCAAACACCCTGTCAGTGCACGCTATTCAAAGGAATAGGAGGACAACCCTTTTTTATCTAACATTTCCAAAACCATGCCGCCTCCCCTAGCCACACAGGTTAATGGATCATCGGCGATATGTACTGGCAAACCAGTTTCTTCGGCGATGAGGCGGTCAATATCTTTTAATAAAGCACCACCACCTGTCAAATATATGCCACGGCTGGCAACATCAGAGCCAAGTTCGGGCGGCGTTTGTTCTAGGGCAAATTTTACCGCGCTGACGATACCTGATAATGGGTCTTGCAGGGCTTCAAGAATTTCGTTGCTGTTTAATGCAAAACTGCGCGGTACGCCTTCTGCAAGATTGCGGCCTTTGACTTCGATTTCCCTGACTTCACTACCCGGATACGCGGTGCCAATTTCGAGCTTAATTTTTTCGGCGGTGGATTCACCAATTAAAGTGCCGTAGTTTCTACGTACGTAATTGATGATGGCTTCGTCAAAACGGTCGCCGCCAATACGGACTGAATTGGAGTAGACGATACCATTGATCGAGATAATGGCGACTTCTGATGTACCTCCACCAATGTCCAGCACCATTGAACCGCTAGGCTCATCGACGGGCAGGCCTGCACCGATAGCGGCGGACATCGGTTCTTCAATGAGATAAACTTCACGGGCACCGGCCATTGCCGCCGATTCCCGAATAGCGCGGCGTTCCACTTGGGTTGATCCACAGGGGACACAGATCAAGATACGTGGGCTAGGCCGTAGCAGCTTGCTCTTATGGACTTTTTCAATAAAGTACCGCAACATCCTTTCCGTTACGGCAAAATCGGCAATTACGCCGTCTTTCAATGGCCGAATTGCTGTTATATTGCCAGGTGTCCGGCCTAACATCATCTTTGCTTCAGTACCGACAGCGGCAATGCTCTTGGTGCCACGCACCTTATCCTCTTTAATTGCAACCACTGATGGTTCATTGAGGACTATGCCCTGACCGGGAATGTAAATCAGGGTGTTGGCGGTTCCAAGATCAATCGAGAGATCGTTTGAGAAAAGACCGCGAAATCTTTTGAACATTTTTTACCTGCACCAGAGAGAAGGGGATTAAACCGACATACTTTATCAATCAAGCGGGTATTCGGGCAAGATATAAAGTATGATATTTTATTGCTTTAGTTTTAATAGGGTAAAAAATGACTTTAACGGCAGACGATGTAAAGAAAATCGCCTATTTGGCGCGTTTAGGCATAGATCAACAAGATGTAGAATCATACACGAAAGACTTGTCGGGCATGTTGGAACTTATGACCCAAATGAGCGAAACCAACACCGATGGCGTGCTGCCTATGGCGCATCCCATGGATCAAAGCCAACGCTTAAGGGTTGATGAAGTTACGGAGCAGGATAATCGTAATAACTTTCAGGCTATTGCGCCCCAAGTTGAAGAAGGCCTTTATTTAGTGCCCAAAGTGATAGAGTAAAGGACAGCAAGTGCATAATAAGTCGATCAAAGAGTTAGCCAGCGGGTTACGGTCAGGGGAATTTTCCAGTGTGGAACTGACGCAAGCGTTTTTAGCCCGAATCAAACAACACCAGTCATTGAATTGCTTCATTTCCGTAACCGAAGATTTGGCGTTGCAAGCAGCCAAACTTGCCGATCACAGGATAGCTACAGGTAATGCGGACTTGCTCACCGGAATACCTATTGCACAAAAAGACATTTTTTGTACGCAAGGCATTAAGACTACCTGCGGCTCTAAAATGTTGGATAATTTTATTGCACCCTATAATGCGACGGTCGTTGAAAAATTAAACGATGTCGGCGCAGTCATGTTAGGCAAACTTAACATGGACGAGTTTGCCATGGGTTCATCTAATGAAACCAGTTATTACGGTGTGGTCAGAAATCCCTGGCAAACGGATTCGGTTCCTGGTGGCTCATCGGGTGGCTCTGCGGCAGCTATCGCCGCCAGGCTGTCGGTTTGTGCGACAGGCACAGATACCGGTGGATCTATCCGCCAACCAGCAGCATTATGTGGCATCACTGGATTAAAACCGACTTATGGGCGCGTATCCCGTTATGGCATGATTGCCTACGCCTCCAGCCTGGATCAAGGCGGCCCTATGGCACGTAGCGCCGAAGATACCGCCATCCTGATGCAAGCAATGGCAGGTTTTGATCCCAAAGATTCCAGCAGCGTCGATATGCCAGTGCCAGATTATCAGGCAGGGTTGGGTGTTGACCTTAAAGGCTTGACCATCGGCTTACCGAAAGAGTTTTTTGGTGACGGCCTAAGTGGCAATGTAGCGGCGGTTATCGAGAAAGCCATCCAGGAATATCAAAAAATGGGCGCTGTCGTCAAAGAAGTCTCCATGCCCAATCTTAAACTGGCGATCCCTGCTTATTACGTCATCGCCCCTGCGGAATGTTCTGCCAATTTGTCCCGTTTTGATGGCGTACGTTTTGGTTATCGGTGTGAAAACCCTCAGGATTTAACCGATTTATATACCCGTTCCCGTGGCGAAGCCTTCGGCAAGGAAGTCAAACGCCGTATCCTCATGGGTACGTATGCCCTATCGGCAGGTTATTACGATGCCTATTACATCAAAGCGCAAAAAATTCGCCGTCTGATTAGCGAAGATTTCAAAAAAACTTTGGCGGAAGTCGATGTCATCATGGGGCCGGTCACGCCTAGTACGGCATTTGGTATCGGTGAAAAAATGGGCAACCCGATTGAAATGTATTTGTCTGATATTTATACCATCGCCATCAACTTGGCTGGCCTCCCCGCCATGTCGATTCCGGCAGGTTTTGCAGAAGGCAAACCCGTTGGCTTACAAGTCATTGGCAACTATTTTACAGAAGATAGATTATTGAACATTGCCCATCAATATCAGCAAGTAACCGATTGGCATCAGCGTTCACCCAAAGGTTTTGAATAGGAAAGACAGATGGAAACTTCTCAAGAATGGGAAACCGTGATCGGGCTGGAAATTCATACCCAGCTTGCCACTAAATCCAAGATATTTTCTGGCGCAGCAACCGCCTACGGAGCTGAACCAAACACCCAAGCCTGTGCAGTCGACTTAGGTTTGCCCGGCGTATTGCCCGTGTTGAATGAACAAGCGGTAACGATGGCAGTGAAATTCGGTTTGGCAATTGAAGCCGAAATAGCACCCTACTCGGTCTTTGCCCGTAAAAACTACTTTTACCCCGATTTGCCAAAAGGTTACCAGATCAGCCAGTTTGAACTGCCTATCGTCGGCAACGGTCATTTGGACATTGACGTGGATGGCACGACCAAACGCATCGGCATAACCCGCGCCCATCTGGAAGAAGATGCCGGAAAATCGCTGCACGAAAACTTTCATGGGATGAGCGGAATCGACTTAAACCGCGCAGGTACGCCGCTGCTGGAAATCGTCTCCGAACCGGAAATGCGCTCCGCCAAGGAAGCCGTGGCTTATATGCGGAAAATCCATGAGCTGGTGCGGTATCTAGGGATTTGTGACGGCAATATGCAGGAAGGCTCATTCCGCTGCGATGCCAATGTCTCTGTTCGTCCCTTAGGCCAACAGCAATTCGGCACACGTGCTGAGATCAAAAACATCAATTCTTTTAAGTTTGTCGAAAAAGCCATCAATCATGAGGTTGAGCGGCAGATTGAATTGATTGAAAACGGCGGCAAAGTCGTCCAGGAAACTCGCCTTTATGATTCGGTAAAAGACGAAACTCGGTCTATGCGTAGCAAAGAAGAAGCCAATGATTACCGCTATTTTCCCGATCCCGATTTATTGCCAGTATTCATCAGCGAAGAATTTAAATCCCAAATCAAGGCGCAACTACCTGAATTGCCAAATGCCAGGAAGCAACGCTTTAGGGAACAATATCAACTAGATGACGAGAATGCAGGCATACTGACAGCCTCACGGCAACTAGCTGATTACTTTGAATTTGTAGTTAATGAATCAGCCTGTGAAGCCAAACTTTGTGCAAACTGGATAACAGGCGACCTGGTCGCTGCCTTGAATAAGGCGGACTTGGATATTACCGAATCACCAGTGAACACTCAGCGCTTGGCGGGATTATTGCTACGCATCAACGACAACACCATTTCCGGCAAAATCGCCAAACAAGTCTTTGAGTTGATGTGGCAGTCCTCATCAACAGCCGATGAAATCATTGCCGAAAAAGGCCTGAAACAAATCACCGATAGCGGCGCGATTGAAACCATCATTGATAAAATCATTGCCGACAATCCCGACCAAGTTGAGCAGTACCTCAGTGGCAAGGATAAAGTATTCGCCTTTTTTGTCGGGCAAGTGATGAAAGAAATGCAGGGCAAGGCAAATCCAGCCGAAGTAAACAAAATGTTGAAAGCCAAACTAAAATGACCAAGACCTCATCGTTCCCACGCTCCGGCGTGGGAATGCAGGTGTACCTCTCTAGCGGCACGGGACACGGGAGCGTCTGAGGATGAATTCCCACGCAGAGCGTAGGAACTATAAGAAATCTGGAAACCATAACACCTGTAATCAATGGAGAAAAAATGAAAGCATTGACCCAAAAACTATTGAACAATTTCTTGATTGGTATTTTTGCAGTCATCCCTATTGTTATCATTTTACAGATCATTATTTTCGTGAAAGACCGGATATCCGATCTCTTTGGTTTTGTTTACGGTTATGCAAACAGTTATCTTTATAGCTTCTTCGTTTTTGTCATCAGCTTTTTTGTCCTGGTATCCATTGGTCATGAAATTGTCAAAAAAGGCCGTCCACTACTTATCCGAGCTTTTGAACACATTATCGACAGAATCCCCTTTTTGAACACTATCTACAGGGTTCTTACAAAGGTGATAGCCATGTTCACCAGCAATGACCAAACGATTGCGAAGGAAGTGGTCTACGTCGAATATCCCAAAGACGGCATTTGGGTACCCGCTTATGTGACAAACCGATACGAAAATAAGGTGGTGCTGTTTATTCCGACCTCGCCCAATCCGACCTCCGGTTTTACCGTGATTGCCGATAAATCAAAAGTAATAAAATCGAAAATGGATATTGAAGATGCCACCAGCTTTATCGTGAGCGTGGGTGTGGACTACGACAAAGCCACGGAAATGTCCCAATTGCCTTAATCACTTTTAATGAACCAACCCTATAAAATGCCCAAAATACTCGCTTTTTCCGGCAGCGCCAGGAAAGAATCCTACAACCAAAAACTGGTACAAATTGCCGCGCAAGGCGCACAGCAATCCGGCGCGGAAGTTACCATCGTAAATCTGGCAGATTACCCCATGCCCATTTTTAACCAAGACCTGGAAATAGCAGAAGGAATGCCGCAACATGCTCGGGCATTTAAAGAACTTCTGATTGAACACGAAGGCTTTCTAATTGCCTCGCCAGAATACAATAGCGCGTTCAGCCCCTTGTTGAAAAATGCTATCGACTGGGCTTCACGACGGGAAGGAGAGGAATCGCCACTATTGGCTTTCCGTGGCAAGGTTGCCGTGATTATGGCGGCATCACCTGGTGCTTTAGGTGGGTTGAGAGGCTTGGTGTTTTTGCGGATGTTACTGGCAAACCTCGGTATTATCGTATTGCCCGACCAACTGGCTGTAGCAAATGCAGATAAAGCCTTCCATACTGATGGGTATCTGCTGGATGAAGATAAGCAAGCCGCCGTTCTCAAACTGGGAATGTCTTTAGCCCGGCACGTACAATAGTAAAATATTTGCTTTGCTTTGTTTGGGTTGAAACGAAGTAACCATCAGGCTTCTATAATTGACAAATCACCCAAGCACATTAGCAAAAGCCATGTCCATTAACATGAGGAATTTATGCGGAACCTAAACTTTATACCCGCAATCATCATAACGACAATCGTCGTTTCGATTGTCCTGTTTGTCGCCTTCCATTTCATATTTCTCGATTTGTTTGTCGATTTATGGTGGTTTCAGTCCATAAGACTCGAAAATTATTTCTGGTTGCGTTTGCTGTACAAGTTTTTCCTGTCTGGCGCGGTGACCCTATTCTTTTTTACGATTTTCTTTTTTCATTTCTGGATTGCGTCGCGTTACCTTGGCTTGAATCCACAGGATGAAGTCTTAAGCAATTTTGACCAGAACGTGAAGTTCCAGAAATTTTCGGAAAAATTCTTGTATGGTTCGGCAAAAATCTATACGCCTGTTGCATTAATTTTAGCCATTTTCATCGCCATCCCCTTTTACGACCAATGGGAGACGACCTTACTTTACTTTTTTGGCAACCGTTCAGGCGTTACAGAATCGGTTTATGGCAACGACATCAGCTTCTACTTGCTGTCCTTGCCTATTTACAAGCTAATCCAGCCAGAACTTTTAAGCACCGCTGTCTTGATATTTTTAATGGTCGGCGCGTTGTATTGGCTGGAACATATCTTCGTGCCCAATCAAAACAGAGAATTGCATCCAGGCGCAAAAATACACTTAGGTGTATTGATTGGCTTTGTCGTCCTGTTTGTTGTCTGGGGTTTCATGTTGCAGCGATTTTCGTTGTTGTATACCGACTCCCATGAACCCGTGTATTACGGCCCGGGCACAATTGAAATCCGCTACCAGTTGCCGTTGATCTGGCTGGGGATTGTTTCTTTCCTTGCTATGGCAGTCACTGCCGGCGTGTATATTTTTTCAGATATGCACCGCAACAAAACGCCATTTTTCATCGCATTGGCAACATTCCTGGTTATTTGGGGATTGCCCAATGTTGAATTCATTCCCGATTTTATTTCTAAATACATTGTCAACCCGAACCCCGTCAGGACAGAAAGGCCGTTCATACAACACAACATTGACGCAACCTGGAATGCCTACGACCTAAAAAACATCAAAACCGTTGATTTGCCCGTCAAGCTGAACGCCGCTGAAGATATTGCCACCTGGAGTAGCCAAAAGCGTTTTGAAAACATTCCGGTGTGGGACAGGGAGCATCTCATCAGCAGCTACAAACAATTGCAGGAAATCAGGCCGTACTACCAGTTCACCAATGTTGATGAAGACCGCTACCCGATCTTTGACCACACCCGCCAAGTTAATCTGTCTGCACGGGAAATAAACACCAGCAAACTCCCCGAAGAAGCGCAGAACTGGGAGAACATCCATCTGCGTTACACACACGGTTATGGCGCAGTAATAACGTCCGCAGCCCAAGATGCCGATAAACCGCTGGTCTGGTATTTGCGTGACCTGAACATGTCTTCTTCCGCAGGGTTGGATGTCAAGTACCCAGATATTTATTATGGCGAAGGCCAATATGATTACGCCATCGTGCCTAATAAGCTAAAAGTTGTTGATATTTCAAGCAGTAACCTAAGTGCTGACCCAGGAATTTCCAAGGACTATCACGGTGAAGGTGGTATACAGATTGACTCCTTATTCAGGAAGGCGCTGCTGGCTATCTACCTAAAAGAAGAAAAGATCTTCTTTTCAACTAACATCAGCAATGAAAGCAAAATCAAGATCAATCGAAACATTGCAAGCCGTATCAACAAGTTAACGCCATTTTTGCACCTGGATAACGACCCATATCTGGTCGTAGGCAAGGACAGGCTTTACTGGATTCAAGATGCGTACACCTTATCCAACAAATACCCAGTTTCCAAGCCACAAGAATTCGAGTTTGCCAGGGACAAGCACCGGTTTAACTACATCCGCAATTCCGTCAAGATTGTTGTCGATGCTTACGATGGTGACCTGGACTTCTATATTTCCGATCCGTCCGATGCCATCATCCAGGCTTACGACAACGCCTATCCAGGCTTGTTTAAAAACTTGAAGGAAATGCCGGATGAACTGCGGCAACATCTGCGTTATCCGCGTGACCTTTATTCCTTGCAGATGAAAGTCTTTGCCAAGTACCACCAGCAAACGCCCGAAGCCTTTTACGAACAAGGCGAGACCTGGCAATTTGCCACCGTGCGTGACAATCCCGTTATGCCCTACTACCAAACCATGGATTTTGGCAATTGCAACGACAAGGAAGAATTCGTCCTGATTAACCCCATGACCCCAGTCAACCGCGACAACCTGAGCATGATCGGCCTTGCGGGTGTGATGGACAAAGACAAATGTGGACAAGATTACAAACCCGGCATTACCGTCTACAAATTCGGAAAAGACGTGCAAGTCAACGGCCCGGCCCAAGTGGAAGCGTTAATCAACCAAAACCCCGAAATCTCAGCCAACTTCACCCTGTGGGGACAGGCTGGTTCTACCGTTGAGATGGGGCGGATGATAATCTTGCCGATGGGCAATACCGTCTTGTACGTACAACCGATTTACCTGACCTCAACAAAAAACCGGATTCCCGAACTGACCCGAGTGATTGTGTCCATCGGAGACAGGCTGGTGATAGACACCACTTTATGGTCAGCCTTCAATCGGCTGAAACAGTTTTATCTTAAAGATGCGGCAGATATTAAGGAGACCGGCGCTGCTAAGGCGATTGTTAAGCCGGATGGTCAATAATTACGTCAATGTAGTCCGTATGGAGTATTTGTGGCACTTATTTCGCCATACTCATACGGACACCTATTTACGGCATACCGGATTATCCTTACGCCGCACCAAGCGGCATTATTCCTCAGAACTGATCCAACGGGCTAGTAACGCCTTTTCCGCCTTTGTTAAGCACATGCGTATAAATCATCGTCGTACTCACATCGGCATGACCCAGCAACTCCTGCACCGTGCGGATGTCGTAACAGCCTTCCAGCAAATGTGTGGCGAACGAATGCCGAAACGTATGCGGCGTGGCAGCCTTGGTCAACCCCGCATCGCGCACCGCTTGCTTCACCGCCCGTTGTATTGCTTGTTCCTGCAAATGATGACGGCGCGTTGCTTGGGTGCGAGGATCTGTCGAAATTTTTGCCGTCGGGAACACATATTGCCAAATCCAGTCCTTGCCGGCATTAGGGTATTTGCGTTCCAGCGCAAACGGCAAATACACTGACCCGTTGCCCTGCACCAAATCGTTGTCGTGCAACGATTTTACCTTCGTAAGATGCGCCTGTAACGCCGCCGATAAAGTGACTGGCAACATCGTCACCCTATCCTTAAACCCCTTGCCGTCGCGAATCAAAATTTCACGGCGTTTAAAATCAATGTCTTGCACCCGCAATCGCAAACATTCCAAAATCCGCATCCCCGTCCCGTACAGCAAACTCGCAATCAGCCATTGTGTGCCGCTCAAACGAGACAAGATCGCCTGAACTTCATCACGATTTAATACCACGGGCAAACGCTTAGGCGTTTTAGCTTGTTCGACGTTATCCAACCACGGCAACTGCACCCCCAACACTTCTTTATAAAGGAACAACAAGGCACTCTTAGCCTGATTTTGCGTGGACGCAGACACTTTGCCATTCACTGCAAGGTGAGTCAAAAACCGCTCCACTTCCGCCGCCCCCATGTCGCGCGGATGGCGCTTGCCAAAATGCAAAATAAAGCGCTTAATCCAGTCCGTATACGCTTGTTCCGTGCGGATGCTGTAATGCTTCAAGCGAATTTTGCCCCTGACCTGATCGAGCAGCTTGGGTTCTTGTACAGGTAAGCTTATTGCAGCAGATTGCATTTTATTTAGGATATGCTAAATTCATTCACATGAATGAAATAAATGCAATTTTACGTTTTTATAACCGCTTAGACAAACCTATGATGCAATGTTTTGCGTCAATTAGGATGTCTAATTGTAGTTAGGCATCTCAATCACTATGCAGCTGAATCCGAAGTCTCTGCCAGATGTCGCGAACCTGCGTCGACGTTGTCAATCGCTCGCAATGCTTGATGCAGTCCTCTGCCCAGAGTGGGACGGTCGCTACTACAGCTTTGATGCAAACTGGAGCGAGAACGAGTCGATGGGATCAATGCGAAACGGTTCTGGAGACGATTGGTTCATTCTCTTTGGGGAATTTGGAGCAGCGATCAAAGGCCTTGCCCACGAAACCAAGATCGCGGGAGACAAGGTGCTCGCGGGCGAAGTGCAAAGTCAAATGCCGAAGACCTTCTCTTCCTTTCTCACAGAGGCAGCTTTCGGAATGGATTGGCTGAGCTACTGCTACTGGCGCGGGCCCGAAGATTCAAGTTGGAAGAGAGTCGTTCATCCCGATCCAACTCTCTCCTTGTCGGAAGACGGATCTGCCGAGTACCTGGCACTTCTGGTGGAGCCAGCCGCCTCGTACGAGGAATTCGTCAAGTGGTACTACGAGCTAGACATACCTCTAGACGCTATCGAAAGCATCTACAACCACAGTCCGCTGAGTGAGCGCCTTGTTAGTTCACTGAACCCTGAGGTATCGCTCGCGCAGGCAAAAGAAGCTGCCGCCGAAATCGGCTATCCCGTTGGTCACGCAGATGCCTAACCCCTCCATCGAGGGGATGCCCAAAAGGCTGCGCCTTTTGTGCACCCCTCATGTAAAACGTTAGACTCAGCCCGACCGTCAGTGCGCTAAATTTACTTTTTTCGGGATGCTGTCGTGAAGCGGAGCCCCATTTTTTAATAACACCAACGTTTACAACAGGTTAAAAAAATGCTAATGTGCGAAGCACTTATGCTTTGACGCATAACAAGTTGATGCGTCAAAGCATAAGTGCTTCGCAGCCCGATGGTATTTTTCCAGTGGTCGTTTGGCGTTCTGGTTAAGGTTAAGGTCGACGTGACGGTAAATCCATTCAAAATGCTCATGAATGCCCTGCTGCAAGCTGCGTCTAACGTCTGTTCCAGCGGACACGTTTACGAAATGCTTTTTGACGGCGAACAATATGGCACATCCCCATTTCTTTCGGCACTTAACGTGCCGCTGAACTTTGTTAGTTAGGCGAAAAAAAATCGAAATGAACATTGAAAATGGAAAATTCAAATATCTGGAGCTTTCATTTGTGGCTTTCCTTTTGTTGCTCGCAGTGGTTACTCGTTTAATTGCAATTTCACATGAAATTAGTTTGGATTGGTCAGTATATGAAAAAGTATTAAAAGCGTATTTTAGGACACCGAGCCGAACTCAAGTATTTCTGGTTCAGTTTTCTGGGTTTTTTGGTTTTGCCGCGTTATTCCCAATTTACGCAAATAAAGAAATTAAAGCGTTTATGTATGCATTCATTCTATTCATTCTGGTTTCGGTCTTGAGGTACATTATCCCTACGTTTATGGTTAGTGTTATTGGCGATTTATTAGCCTCACTATTTGTTTTAAATATGACACGTTCATTTAAAACACCTAAGATCGCCATTGCTCTACAAGTAATTGCCATTTTAATCTTAGCACCGCTCAGCTTATGGCTAGTGGGTCTCGGAATGTTGCGTTTTTAAATCCATGAGACTCATTAACCAACCGGAAGTGCGCTTTATTTTCTGGCCTAACCCGGCAGTCAAAGGGACGCGCCGGACGCAGGCACTTTTGAAGGTAAGTGGTTTAATTGGGAACGTCGGCTTCGGTATAATCTGCCAACCGGCGCGCCCCTTACTTTTACGTTAGGGGTTGTTGTCCGTCGGTTATTTTGAGTCTTTCGTGTTTAGCTTGATGGTAGTCCGCCATGTTTGTTGGCCTCACCGCAAGCTGTGGCTCGGTGTGCTGTTGGGCTTTGCGGGTGTCGGGCAGCCCGGCGGGGTGGCACGGTCGGGTGCGTTTGCGTCATGCGCGGCTTGAGGCTGGTGTGTTGGTTTTGCATTGGGTGTCCCGCACATGACGCAAGCCGCGAGTCCTGGGCTAAATCAGCGTTCGTGGCGTAGTTTTTGCGTCCTTGTCCGGTGTTGGTTTGGCTTCTGCGCGGCTTCTTGGCACCCTAACATATCGGTCAAAGGGACGCGCCTGTCAGTGCATTTTTTGAAGGTTTGGTTTTTAATCAGGCTTGGCGGTGTCGTTAACCTTCCGTGACAGGCGCGCCACTTTCTTCGTTTCGTACCTCTACTATCGGCATGTCGATTCAACTCATAGCAACTGGGCTTCGATAAAGACCAAGAATTCACACATCAACACTATCAATAGATCAGAGCAGCATCGGCGGCATGAACGATGCCAATCTGAGTAAAAACACTCTTGGTTTGGATGGCGCAGCGGTAAAGAAAATGGCGCTGACCGTACTCAAGGCACTATGAATCCCCACACAGGTAGTACTTCGCCTAACATGGCAGTCAAAGGGACGCGCCGACCGCAGGCGTTTTTAAAGTTTG
>JABFSV010000308.1 GCA_013140405.1 Methyloglobulus sp.
GTTTTGTTGAGCCTATCATTTTCAAGACCGTTTGCGGCGAATCTTCTTATCCTGATGAATTTGCCGCCTTGCAATCGACTATTTTGTCTTTGTCAAACAAGCACGTCGTTGCAGAACTGGAGCAGCGGGGAACGCAAATTCGTAAGGATGAACTAAGGCAAAAACTTCAGGCAATCCAACAAATACTGGGATCGCATTCCGCTTTTAAAAAAGCCGAGGAAAAGTGGCAAATTCAGTGGCACTCAACTACAAACCAATTACAACAAGGTTTTGCCTGGCCTATTCAGAAATTGGCCGCTTACTATGCCGACCATGCGGCGGATTTAATTTCAAATCCCACAACTAGCGTGGCGCAAACTGACCAAACAACAAAAGTATTATGGGACGACTGGGCGCAAGCGCGTTTTGGTGATGCACTGGACGAATTCATCGTCAAGGTTAATGAACTGGGTTTGCCGGTTACGCCACTAAAAAACCAACTGGCGGCTGTGCGAACCAAAGCACCCAAGATCGTCCAGGCTCAAAGCGAATTGTACATAAGACAAGCGTTAGTCAACCCTGGCAACGTGCTGCATCGGAGTTTTCTGAAGGTCATCAGGTTTTGTGAAATTATCTTGCCTTTAGCCGCAATAAGCTGGGTTGGTTATCAGGTATTTGTCGGCTACTACGACAGCAATACCACACACGATCACTATCTCGGCATAGATTTCGCAGTGCATAGTAGCTTGTTAATCCTCATAAGCTGGCTAATCCCCTGGTTTATCCTAAAAAAGCTCAAGCCGTCGTTAGAAAAAAGTGCTTTACGAGGGATCACTAAAGGCTTAGATATTGCTGTAAGTATGATTGACAGTGAAGTGTTGCAAATTGTAGAAAACGTAACAGGACTGCATACTGCACAATTGAAGCAGATTACCCAGATAACCGAAGAATGTAGTGCAGGTGACGGCTATAAACCAGCGAAAACGGGCAGTGACAATCCATTGGCACGTATGTTGATAAGTTAAAATAGTGGGTTGAAGGCGTGGTTTCGGTTTTGCACTTTTAGCTCTGTACCATCAACTCCGTATTCTGCACTTGTGTTTATTATTCGACCTTTAAATGTTTGAACCGTTCGTACCCTCTGGGGCATAAATGCTGAGTGAGTCGAAGCACACAAAGCCTTTCGACAGGCTCAAGGCGAACGGAAGTTAAAACTTCACAAGGCCGAATCTATAAGTTGCAAAACAAATTGAATTATCTTGGTAATGTTTGGTCTTACCCGTTAGAATAACAATCGAGGGGGCGACATGGCTTCGACGTGGGTAGCGAAACCTTGAGTGCATGCCGAGGACTGTACACCTCGTAAATCCTACAGAAAAAAAGTATTCGCAAATGACGAAAACTACTCGGTGGCTTTAGCAGCTTAAACCCTGCACCACCTCTCTGGCTGTGTGTGCTTATGCGTGCAGAGTCCTTCGTACCCTCAGGGTACAAAGGACACCCAGGGATCATCTTACATAAGATCGCGCCAGGGCTTCGTTCGTAGCCTAAAGCGCTAAACCCAATCGAAATCGCTGGTGATTTTCTTGGCCCGACGGGTAGTCATCAGCTAAATCAAAAGCGCGGGATAAGCATGTAGACCTTGTGGCGGAGTGCTTGCGGACGGGGGTTCAATTCCCCCCGCCTCCACCAATTTTTTTATTTTAATACAGCCACTTAACAAGTGGCTTTTTATTTTTGGCACATTTTTGGCACATTTAGAGTTATTCTGTTGTGATTCTGGAGTGTTTTTGTCAATTGTCGTTTTATTGGTTTCTTTCAAAATTGTTTCAAGTTTGGAAAGTTCTCGACCTTTATCGGCTTCTCTTATCCAACGAGCATAGACAGTCAAAAACATTTGCATACTGTGGCCTAATTGAGAGGCTGCCCAGGCCGGATTGGCTCCGCTCATTAGCATCAAGGTAGCGTAAGTATGCCGGGTTTGGTAACAAGCTCGATGCCGCAAACCCAGAAGTCGTAAGGTTGGAGTCCAGATCCACCGTCTCATTGGCCTATCATCTATAAAAGGCTCTCCTGTATTTGGATTTAGAAAAATCCATTCCCCGGTTTCAAAAGTGAGGTGACGTTGGCGCTTTAAAGCGGCTAATGCGCGACTATTCAATTCAACTTCTCGCGCTACATAGGTTTTTGTTCGCTCGTTGACTTCTTGTAATACTTTCGATCTTTGGACATTTAAAATTGATCGCTTAAAATCAACATCTTCCCAACGAAGCGCAATTTGTTCTGATGTTCTCAAACCTGTAAAAAACGCCAATTCGAAATAACTGTAAATTGTGGGTGGAAAGTGTTCAATGATGTGGCCGAGTACCAATTCAACTTCTTCTAAAGTCAACGGATCGGGCTGTTTCTTTTGACGTTTAACGTAAAGTAAACGTTCTGCCGGATTTGATGAGATCAATCCATCTTGATAGGCTGCATCAAATATCCGTCTTATTGGAATTATTGAATTATTTCTTGTCTTAGCAGTATTAAATTTTATAGCCCCTACAAGAGCTGTCAGTTCATTGTATTTGATACTTGCAATGGGTCTATTAGCAAGTTTGGGAAGCCAATGATAATTTAGTGTTTTACGATAACCTTCAAGCGTAGATTTAGCTAAATGAAATTGACTTGTCAGCCAGAGATCAGCCACTGTTCCGAAACTAAGCGATTCAGGTTTGGGGGACTTTTTTGTTTTGACTGAATCAGGAAAATATTCTGCATAATTAAATATGCCATGACGAATTTTTTCACAAATCTCATTTCGAAGTTTTGCAGCTGCTCTTTGATTTGTTTCTGAAGGGGGTAAATTTAAGGATTCAAAACACCTTTTATTTTCATAAACAAACCAAATCCTTAATTTTCCACCGTGAACTTGCAATCCTGTTAAATTTTTCCGCTTAGGCATTTTTGAATCTCCGAAATATTAAAAATGATGCGTGATTTCTTTGAATCTGGCCGCTCATGTCTATAGTGGAGACCTTCGCGCCACGCCCCTCTGGATACACGATTTCGGATTGCATTTGCAGTGAGACCACTAAGCTCTGCTAATCGATCTATATAAACCCAGTCCAAACTTTGTTCAGGTTTAAAATTATGTTTTAAATCATTTTCTCTTACGCTTTCCATCAAATTTTTAGCAGCCGTCAACTGTAATAATGCAGCTTGATATTGAGACTCAGCGAATAATAATAAGTCATTCATTTCAATCCACCATTAACCTGTTACTTTAAATAGATGGCCACCTAAAATTTCTGAAAGTGTCTATTTGGGGTCGATATATTTGGCAGAACTTCATGCTCCGCATCCCAAAGCAAACTAATAATTTCGCTATTTTCTATTAGTGCGTTTAGATCGTTTCTGTATATTTCACTGGCAGAGGACGGACAGATAAAC
>JABFSV010000456.1 GCA_013140405.1 Methyloglobulus sp.
AGCAAGAGAAGTAGAGACGCAAAATCTTGCGTCTCTACAGTATTTTATGTAGTTACTTCTTGTCCTTATCTTTTCCGTACAAACTATACGCTCCAAACACCATTTGATGCGGACGGCCTAGTTTTTCCTTGGTGAAGTCGATAGCGATTTTCTCGTTTAGCTTTTTGCCGTTCCAGTCGTAGGCTTTGAAGAACTGCTCGTTATCTTTGCCTTTCTTGTCCCAATTAGCCAAAAGGGAAGACGTATAGTAAATGCGTTTGCCATCCCAGCTTGAAGACACCATGTTCACTTGTGCGCCGATTTTATGTTCATACACTTGTTTGGGTTTAAACGGGTCGGTGATGTCAAACAAACGGGTCATGCCGTCCATGAAGGTGTTAACCCACAACAGCTTATCGTCGCTTGCGATGGAGATGTCCACAGGCAGAGGAATTTTAGCGGGTTCGCCGATGTCCGCGACATCTTTGGCTTGCCACTCGCCTTTTTTATCTTTGTGGATCAGCCAGATTTTTGAAGTTAAGGCGGTGCTGGTGAAACAGTAATCGTGTTTTTCATCCCATGCACAGCGGATTTCCAAAGGCGCTCCTGGTACGTCGAACACTTTTTTCGGCTGTTTGGTGTGTAAATCCCACTGCACCACGGTATTACCGAAACGCTTCATGGCTTCAGGATCGGCAAGCATCTTGCCGAAATCCATCATGTAATTAGACCAGCCTGTGAAGGATGACGTGAACATGACATTATGTCGGGGCATGACGCGTAAATCGTAGCCGTAACCGTCGGCATATTTGCCGGTTTTAACCGCACCACCCAAATCGCTATCAGTTGGCATCCAATGCGTGTCGATATATTTGCCATCATTGGTGTATTCAACCAGTCCGGTGCGTCCACCGTTATCCTTGTTATTGGACAGGCCAGTCATAATCATGCGCCCTGGCAAAGCATAGGTGGTATGTGGGCCAACCACACCGCCACTTTTGGCGACAAAATCGGTAATGGTGTTGGTTAATGCCGGTTTTGCCGGATCGGTATGGATGTCGAACACAAAGAGTTTATTGGTATCCAGTCCACCCGCCCATAAATAGTGGCGGTCATCAGTCACGCCGGAATGATGGGCCTCGTTGCGGCCTCCGACCGAAAGAGCGTTGATGACTTTGCCATAAGTTTTAGACTTCGGCCTGGCATCAACCGTCACTAATTTGTCCTGTTCGTCGCCCAAGCCTTCAACACCTAATGTCCAGATGTAGACAAAATCTTCTTGCCCAGTGATTTTTGGGGCATAAGGTGATAAGCAGGTCTCATCAGCCAACACTGAATTAGTCGCAATGCCTGTTAACGCGGCAGTGGCTAAACTCACAGCGCATAAGATTTTTAAACTGTTACGCAGGTTTGTTGTTGTATTCATAGCTTCCTCTCTGATTTTGTAATTATTATTTTTGTGGCTGTACCGTTTATAGATTCGGCCTTGTGAAGTTTTAACTTCCGTTCGCCTTGCACCCAAAGGGCACTTGTGACCTTTAGGTTATAAAAGCCTGTCGAAAGGATTTATGTGCTTCGACTCACTCAGCATTTATGCCCTGCGGGTACGAACGGTTCAAACATTAAAAGGCCGAATCAATAAGATCAATCCACTAAAGCCAGTGCTCCTGAAGGGCATTGGCAGACAACGTCTTTTACTTCTTCTTCGCTGGCTTTGGATGGGTCAATGACAAATTGGCCATCTTCAACTTTAAATACTTCGGGTAATGATTTAACGCAAACACCAGCATGACAACATTTATTTGAATCCCAGTTGACTTGCATGTTGAACCTCCTATGGGTGGATGAATTAACTGCGATTAACTTTCGGCAGTGGTTGGGTCGATGATGGATTTAATTTGCGAAACCTTATTGGCTGGAAAGCCGCCTTGTTCGGCATGAGACCGTACCGTAGCTTCATCTGGGGCAATGTAGACGCAATAAACTTTATCGTCGGTTACATAACTTTCCAACCATTGTATTTTTGGCCCCATTCCGCTCAGGACTCCGCAAGATTTTTGTGAGATACCTTGCAGTTGCTCTGGTGTTAGAGCGCCTGCACCAGGAATTTCACGTTCGATAAGATATTTGGGCATAGCTTCCTCCTATTAATAAAAACGACCAGTCGTCTTTATTTGGTTTGCATCATACTCTGAAATAATCACCAAGTAAATCGTTGCAACATTGTTTTATAGGTTCGGCAGATTGCTCGATTTTCATTCGTAGCAAAGCACCTTGCCACGTGTTGACCAATAAATCTGCCATATCGTCAGCCGATTTATCAATGCGGGCAGTGCCTTCCATTTGTGCTTTTTTCAGCCCAGTTGCTAGTAAGTCTTTATAGCGATTTACGGCTAACTGCAATGATTTTTGGCACAAATCGCTGGTATCGCCGATTTCACCCATCAAATTGCCAAGCAGACAACCGCCTTTAAACTCAGCTTTTTCCAGCTCAACAATCAATTCATTGAAATAATTGTTGAGTGCGGTTAGTGCATCAAGTTCGGGGTTCTGAAGATGGCTATCGAGTTGTTCTATGAAAGGATTGATGTAATGCTGGATGACCTCAGCAGCATAACTTTCTTTGCTAGAAAAGTAGTTATAAAACGAGCCTTTAGGGATTTGTACCGCATCCAGGATTTCCTTAAGGCCGGTGCCATGATAGCCCTGTTGCATCAACAGTTGGACACCTTCTGAAAGTAGATTTTCTTTATTAATTTGTTTCTTTGCGAGTACCATGAGCTAATAATACGACCGGTTGTCTTGTAGGGTCAAGGATAAAATATCCTCTCCGATTTATTTCTTATATCTGATTGAATAATATGATTATATCAATAGTTACCTCCATTTTTTACAAAATGGAGGTAACAACAGCAAGGTAGCCTGTATTTCGATGTATTTAATGTCGGTTGCCTTCTTTGTGGAAGACGTAGTTTTAGCTTGCAAGTTGACGTTGGGGAATATTCTGATAGCCTCTTGTGTAGCCATTTTAGGCACAGACCAATTTACTCCCGCAACATATTAAAGAGACACTAAAATGCAAGCATTAAAAATAGAATTAACACACAAGCTGACGTTGATTTTTTTCAGCACTTTGATTTCTGCTTTTAACCCTGCTGCGGCAGAATCCGATAAGCAAATGCAAGATAAGCTACTCAGGGCGCGCGAGGCCTTGCAGCACGGAGAGCATGCGAGCCATGCGGATACTTTGAATAAGGAGCCGGATTTTCGTGGTATTTATTACGGATACTTTCCCTGTAAGGAAGAGGATTGCAGCGGCATTAAAATCACGCTGTCCTTAAAACGTAACAATAATTATCTTTTGGTGACCCAACCGGCAAAACCATCGTCAAGGGAGTTTTTTGATAAGGGAAAATTTACCTGGAATGACAATACTCGTACCGTTGTGTTAACCCCAAAAGACAATTCAAGCATACACCAGTATCGTATCGAAGATGAAGGGACGCTCATCCAGCTTAACAGTGATGGATCGCCGATGGCAGGCGATCAGGATGACTATACGTTACGCAGGGGTGATACGGTGAAGTCGCGTGAGGTACATATTCACTAGGCTAAAGCGCTTACAGCTTTATTAAGCCTGGTAGGGCAATGCTTTATGCTGCATACACAAAACAAGTAAGTCAGCCCGTATGAAGTGAAGCTTTATACGGGAAACCGCTAATGAACCAGGAATAGCCGCGCCAACACCAGGACAATAAAAAAGCCCATGGAATCAGTAATGGCTGTGAGCATGATG
This sequence comes from Methyloglobulus sp., assembly GCA_013140405.1. GTDB lineage: Bacteria > Pseudomonadota > Gammaproteobacteria > Methylococcales > Methylomonadaceae > Methyloglobulus. Next base: position 3,776 of record JABFSV010000456.1, read on the forward strand.
CTTGTACCAACGGCTGGGTCTTTGCCAAGTTTATTCCGCCCCAAGGGAATGATTAGGCCGACTATTACGGCGACCATTAGGTTTATCAACATGGCCGAACCAATGACTATTGACAAGGCTAAGTTGTAATAAAGCACCCAGCTCAACAGGCCGATAATAATGCCGATAAACAGCCCGTTCAACAGCGCAAGGCTCAATTCTTTTTTGATCAATCGGCGTACGTTGACCGCGTTGATTTGCCCTAAAGCCAACGAACGGATGATCAGCATACTGGTTTGATTGCCAGTGTTGCCGCCCATTGCAGCAACAATGGGCATGAGTGAGGCGAGGGCGACCAACTGTAGGATGGTGTCCTGAAAAACGTCGATAATCCGTGTTGAAGCAAAGGCGGTGGCAACATTTATCAACAGCCAGCCCCAGCGGTTTTTGGCGGATTTCCAAACGCTGGAGAACAAATCTTCGTTTTCTCCAACACCGGCTTGGATCAGCATGTCCTCATCGGTACTCTCGCGGATAAAATCCATGATGCTATCGACGCAAAGCCGCCCTTGCAGTTGGCCTTGCTCATCGACAACGGGCGCGGAAATCAGGTCATAACGTTCAAATGCCCGCGCCGCAACGTCAGTGTCTTCGTCAATCTGGAATTGGACAAAATCTGTGACCATCGCTTCGGCAACTTGTTGTGCAGGTGAATGGGTAAGCAGCCTTTGCAACGGCAATACGCCTTTGACCACATTATGCTGATCAACGACAAACAATTTATCGGTATGCCCAGGCAATTTGCCCAGCTTACGGATATAAACGATTACAGCTTCCAAGTTCAGGTCGTCTCGGATGGCAATCATGCCAAAATCCATCAGTGCGCCGACTTGGTCGTCTTCATATGACAGGATAGTTTTGAGGTGGCTGCGTTCTTGGCTGTTTAATGACCGCAGGATCTTGAGCATTGCCCGTTTGGGGATGTCGGCGGCAAGGTCGGCAATTTCGTCGGTATCTAAATTGCTGGCAAAAATTGCCAACTCCTCATCTCCCATGCCCGAAATCAGGGTTTCCCTGACGGCATCGGACACTTCCAGCAACACTTGTCCGTCATGGTCGGCTTTTATGGCATTCCATACCACTTGGCGTTGATCCAAGGGCAAGGATTCAAGGATGAACGCAATATCCGCCGAGTGCAAATCGGACAGCCGCTCCTGCAACCGGACTTGATGCTGTTTTTCGACTAGCGCTTCTTCCAGGTCATGATGGCTGGAAGTGCTTTTATGAACCAGCGAATTTTCGAGTTCCTGTCTCTCAAGCAACTTGATGACAGCTTCTAGCTGTTGTTGCAGGAATTGAGTGGAATCAACTGGGTTTGGGGTGTCCATATCTAGCTTCTTTATTAATTTTTCTTTTCAATCGTTCCAGAGTTGAAAAGTGGTTGCTGGGTTTACGGCACAGTAAGAGCCAGAATCTCCTGCCAAAGTTCATGGTAGGCTTCAGCAGAACGGCTTTTTCTGCTGTAAGCAGCCAGTGGCATCCGTTCTAAACCCATGCGTTCAATATCACTGGCATAAGGTATTGCCGTCTTTAACAGCTCTGGATAATCCGCAAGCGCGTCGCGCATTATATCCTTGTGCATGGTTTTTCGCCGATCAACCATTGAAAAAAATGGCATAAGACGGGTGTTTTTCAAATCATGGCCATCTAAGAACTCTTTGAGTTGAGCCAATGTCCTTAAAGACAGTGTGGTGGGGATTATAGGTGATAACAACAAGTCAGCCGCTGCAAAAACAGCTTCGGACAGCAATGAAATGCTCGGCGGACAATCCAGGAAAATAAAATCGTAGTCGTTTGCCAACGGGGCTAAGCGTTTTTTTAGTTGCCGAGTTGGCTTTTTTTTGTCATCCAAGAGCAAGTCCAGATTCCTGAAAGAAAAATCAGCAGGTATCAAATCAAGGTTATCAAAATCAGTGCCTTTAATCACTTCGTCCAATTCTCGTTTCCCAGCCATCAGGTCTTTGCTGCCGCCCTTGATTTTAGGTTTGATACGGAAATAATAACTGCTGGCACCCTGCGGATCGAGATCCCAAACCAGTGTGCGATACCCCCCTTGCGCTGCGTTAAATGCCAGATTAACCGCACTTGATGTTTTGCCAACGCCGCCTTTGATGCTGTATAAGGCCAGTATTTTCATTGCAATTCCAGTTTAGAGAATAGTGAAACTAATAAAGCCGTCCGTACAGGGAACGGGAATGCAACCCTATGCTTTTTTGGGCGCAAACAAGGCATGAAAGGGCGCATGGTTTCTAGGTTTTTTAAATGCCGCAAATTGTGAAGCAAAGCGGTCACGGGCTTTGGACTTCCGGCTTTCAAAATCCTGGATTAACACGCCCATCGCCAGAAAAGTCCTGGTTGGCGTATTGATAGACTGCATTTCCTCGCTGAATTGTTGCAACCTTTCCTGTTGGACTGCGTAGTCTTGATAATCGCCCAAAACCTCTTGCAACTGCTTCAAGCGCTTAATCAATTTATCAATTCGGCGTTCTGGATAAAGATTTTGAAAAAACTCCATTAAATAACGCAATTTTTTGCAGGTTTTCCTGAGCTTATGCAGTGCCTCTGGTGGCGAATGCCAGTCAATCGCCATACCTTGTTTTATGGCTTGCTTATACGTTTTCCATATCCGCTGGTCTGCCAGTTCTTTCACCGTTAATTTGGAATCAGCTTCAGTCGGATTTGTTAGGGGTATCGAGGAAAGATACGCTTCCCACTCAGCCAGCATAGTTAAATATTTGGCTGAACGTAATTTTTTAGCCAGTTGTTTTTGCGATTTCTGTTTTTTTACCGCCAAAAAATGTTGCAGGGGATTGATGCTTTGTCGAAGGGCAGCAGGCAATTTCTTTTTGTATTGTTCAAAACTCAACAAATACACATCTAAATCCCGAGTTTCCCCAGTAATCTGACCTAACCAGGAGAAAAACTCCCCATAACGGGCAAGCACATCTTCAGGCAAAACGTTTTTGACTTGGCTTAGTCCGGCACGGGTTCTTCTGACCGCCACCCTGAAGTCATGCAAAAACTCACTGTCTGTATCGGCTATAGTGCCTTGTTCGTTCAGTTTGATGGCCCGTAACAGATAACTGAAAATAGTCTTACTGGCAATATCGGCGTGCATTTCCGGGGTAAGATGAATATCCAGCTTCGATGAGTAATCTTTGGGTTGCCGGCCTTGCAGCCTTAAGGCGCTTAATAACACGGGCTTATCAACGGCACACAAGCCCATCTCTTTCGTGACCATCTCGACAACGTGTTCGGCAACTTTGTCATAGCCCTTTACCGGAAAGAGAGTGAGGCGATTATTGAGCAACTCAAACTCTTCGATCAATACGCGCAGCACAGTTTTCTCGTCTTTGTTGACAATATCGAGATGATAAGTCTCACATTCCAGGGTGCAAACTGCCAGTAATGCCCGTACGCCTAACAGCGGCTCAAGCGTCTGCCGCACTTTGCCTGGATTGAATTGATGGCAAAATGACGGTACATCGAAAAGTAAGGTGCTTGCAATTAACTCGCCATTCTTTCGGTTAGTCAACATTAATGACGAGGTTTGTTTGGAACGATTAAATTCACAGGTTAACCCTTGCCGGTATAAGCGCCAATCAAAGCTGTCATAATAGGTCTTCAAGAGATATTGTCTCGAAACAAGCTGTGTTTCGACTTTATCGCTTAATGCGGCAATAAGTTTTTCAGCCGTTAAATTCGCAGGTAACTCAAAATGTGTAGCCGTCATGCCAGAATGTGCCTCGGAAGTGTTATTTACACAATACTGTAATAATCTAGTATTAACATTTGATGACAGGCTAAAGTTCCTCCTTATTAAGGATATAGTCAAGGGACTTAAGGTAACGGCTCGCGCGAACCTGCACTATTTGTCTATATTTAATTAATACAATGGGTTGCTAATTTCCTGCCAACCCCAGAACGAGGATGAAAATGAGTAGAGAGCTATGGTTACTTCGGCATGGTAAGGCGGAACGCTACGATGGTAACGAAGATTATGACCGCCGCCTAAAAAAACGCGGCAAACGCGATGTTGCCCACATGGGAGAATGGCTGAAAGAACAAGGGTTGTTGCCCGATGCGGTTGTTAGCTCGCCAGCAATCCGCGCCATCATGACCGCAAAAAAGGTGTGCGATGTACTCGAGATAGACCGTGAACATATCCTGATGGACAAACGTCTTTATGATGAAGGCATGGTGCGCGTGAAATCGGTGTTGGCCGATTGCCCAGCTACTTCAAGCCGGGTGTTACTGGTCAGTCATAACCCAGAATTGGAAGACCTTTTGACTTACCTGGTTAACCCTACCCACCTGCCGGAAACTGAAAAATTGTTGCCTACGGCGGCCTTGGTACGCTTGGTTTTACCTGATGACTGGACACAACTGGAAAAAGGTTGTGCGGAGTTGCTTTGTATAACGTCGCCAAAATCCTTAGCGGAAGAAAGCGAGGAGTCGATTGAGCAATAAAATACAGGTTTGAGGAAATTCCAAATTAAGGTGATTTCACTAATAGTCCTACCGTTCGACATGCTCACAATTCACCAGTGAATGCCGAGCATAGTTGGAGCGAGAATTTTTAAATTATTTCATTGTCATATTTCTGTCATAAAAGTCGATTAAGCTGGCGATGTATGTAACTTGATGCCGTTATTTTTTATCACTAGAGAGTTAATGAATGAAATCAATTGTTAAAATAAAATCACTTATTGCTGCGATGGGGCTTGTCTCTACTGGGTTAATGGGTAACTTCGCTTATGCCGTACAAGCTATTGATGCGGGTATTCCTGAATATCAAGCAGCCACTGGCATATCTGGCAATCTGTCCAGCGTTGGCTCTGATACCTTAGCCAACTTGATGTCGCTTTGGGCAGAAGATTTTAACCGTGCTTACCCCAACGTCAATATTCAAATCCAGGCCGCAGGTTCTTCTACCGCGCCGCCTGCGCTGACTGAAGGCACATCAAACCTTGGGCCTATGAGCCGTGAGATGAAAGATGATGAAATTGAAGCTTTCGAAGGCAAACAAGGTTATAAACCAACAGCTATCCCTGTAGCGGTAGATGCCCTTGCCGTTATGGTAAATAAGGATAATCCCGTGAAAGGCTTGACCATGGAGCAAGTTGACGGCATTTTTTCTTCTACCAACAAATGCGGTGGCTCAGCCAGCATTGAGACCTGGGGTGATGCGGGTGTCGCAGCATGGGGGGCAAAAAGCATGCAGTTATACGGTCGTAACTCAGTATCTGGCACTTATGGCTATTTTAAAGAACACGCCTTATGTAAAGGTGACTTTAAAAGCAATGTCAATGAGCAACCTGGTTCGGCCTCGGTTGTTCAGTCGGTTACCGAGTCTGTGAATGGTATTGGTTATTCTGGCATGGGCTATACCACTTCCGGTGTAAAAATGGTGCCTTTGGCAAAAAAAGGCAGCACAACCTTTGTTGAGGCTACGCCTGAAAACGCACTCAACGGCACTTACCCTTTGACACGTTACCTGTTCATTTACGTTAACAAAAAACCAAACCAACCATTGGCGCCGTTGGAGCTTGAGTTTGTCAAAATGGTTTTGTCAAAAACCGGACAGCAGTCTGTTGTTAAAGATGGTTATATCCCATTGCCAGCTAAAGTTGTAGAAAAGGCGTTGGCAGCGATCAAGTAGATTGTACCTAAAAATGTTGTTGTAGTGTTCAAGGGCTCGTAAACAAGGATGTTTAGTCTGCATTAACTATTTCCCCCTCAAAAGTGAATGGTTGTTAAGACTGCATGGTCGAAGATTGGAAACAGACTTCGGCCATTTTTTTGTTGATTTTGCAGGTTATTAAACGCCCAGAGTACAGGAATGCGTATTCACAATTTCATACTCTCCGGCCTGTAATGCGTTTAAAATGGATTTCCAAGTTTTTAAAGCTAAATGCAATGAATACACAAAGTTGTCACTTATTGAAACTACAATAGTCGCATGTCTGAGAACCTAACGAACCCAACACCGTCAGCGGTGACGCTTGCAGCAAGCAAACCTTACCAAAAGTGGCGATTACTAAAAGATGCCTTGGCCCGTTACGGCGTTGTCGTCGGCGGTCTCGGTGTCATTGTCGCTATCGTATTGATTTTCTTTTACTTGCTTTATGTGGTTTTGCCTTTGTTTGGATCGGCAGCGGCTAGTTCAATCGCCGAATACGATGTTCCTGAAAAAACGTTGGGCAAGACTGTGTTGCTGGAAGCGGAAGAACAAAACGAAGTGGCAGTTCGATTTACTGACAGTGGATACGTCGTGTTTTTTGATGTTGCTACGGGCAAGACCTTATTAAATCAGGCGATAACGATACCAGAAGGAACTCATATCACCAGCTTTGCCCAAAGCAGCCTTATCAGCCAGGGTGGTGTCGCTTATGGGCTTTCAGATGGTAGGGCAATCATCGTAAAGCATCAATATAAGGTCACTTATCCCAACAATAAGCGCCAGATTACACCATCGCTCGAATATCCGCTAGGCGAACAACCGTTGGTAATCGACGAGACCGGAGCTGCCTTAGAAAAACTTGCCGTGAAGGTAGAAGCTGATAAGACCATTGTCATTGCAAAAGCTGCTGATAAAGTTCATCTGGTCAGTTTTACCAAAGAACAGTCGTTGTTTGCAGATGAAGCAAGCACGACCCGTACATCAGCAGTTCTGGATGTTTCTGCCAAAACGATTGTTGACCTGTTAATTGATAAGGAAGATAGCCAGCTTTACCTTGTGGATGATGAAGGCCTGTTAAGCGCTTATGACATCAACGACAAAGCAGCACCTAAATTAAAACATCAACAAAATGTCGTCGAAGCCGGAAAAAAAATCACTAGCCTGACCTTTTTGAATGGCGACCTTTCCCTGTTAGTTGGCGACTCGACGGGTTTGGTGTCACAATGGACGCAAGTTAAAAACGAGCTTAAGCAACTTGCCTTTAAAAAAATCCGGTCATTTAAAATATCAACCGAAGCGATAGTTTCTATCGAATCGGAACAACGCCGTAAAGGTTTTCTGACGGTCGATGCCAGTGGCTACGTCGGCATATATCATTCCACGGCTGAGCGGGAACTTATTAAAGAGCGCGTCAGTATGTCACCACCGATAGCTGCCTTGTTGTCGCCAAGGGCAAACCAATTGTTACTGGAATCGCAAGATGGAAAAATTCATGTCTGGCGTATTGAAAATGAACATCCAGAGGTTTCCATAAAATCGCTTTGGCAAAAAGTCTGGTACGAAAGCTACCCGAAACCTGACTATATTTGGCAATCTTCATCTGCCAGCAATGATTTTGAACCCAAATACAGTCTGATACCCTTGGTATTTGGTACTTTAAAAGCCGCCTTTTATGCCATGTTGGTTGCCATGCCACTCGCTCTGATGGGTGCAATATATACAGCCTACTTTATGTCCACCAAAATGCGCCAAGTCGTAAAGCCCACTATTGAACTCATGGGTGCATTGCCGACGGTTATATTAGGTTTTTTGGCTGGTCTTTGGTTAGCGCCGTTTATAGAAAAGCATTTGGCGGGATTGTTCTTATCGCTGATTTCCTTGCCCATTGCTATTATGTTATTCGCCTTTTTCTGGCAATATTTGCCGAAAGCCCTGCGCCAAAAAATACCCGAAGGCTGGGATGCGGCTATATTGATACCCGTTATCATCATCGTTAGCTGGCTCGCCTTTACTATCAGCATACCTTTGGAGACTTTACTGTTCCACGGCACATTACGCGACTGGTTTAGCCGTGAATTCGGTATCGGCTACGACCAGCGCAATGCCTTGGTGGTTGGTATCGCAATGGGTTTTGCGGTGATTCCCACAATTTTTTCGATAGCCGAGGATGCCATATTCAGCGTTCCCAAGCATTTGACAGTGGGTTCTCTGGCGCTGGGCGCAACCACTTGGCAAACCATGACCAGGGTGGTTTTGTTGACTGCCAGCCCGGGTATTTTTTCTGCGGTCATGATCGGTTTGGGACGTGCGGTGGGCGAAACCATGATTGTGTTAATGGCTACCGGCAATACGCCAGTCATGGATTTCAGCGTGTTCCAGGGCTTACGTACACTGGCTGCCAATATTGCCGTGGAAATGCCCGAATCGGAAGTCGATAGCACCCATTACCGCGTGTTATTCTTAGCGGCTTTAGTGCTGTTTATCTTCACTTTCGTATTCAACACCTTGGCAGAAATTATTCGCCAACGCTTGCGGGAAAAATACAGCTCATTATGATTAGTTCATGGTTTAAAAGTGGGTCACCCTGGATATGGTTGAATGCGGCTGCGGTCAGCGCTTGCCTTATCATGATCGTCGGCGTGTTGGGTCTGATTGTCGTGCGCGGCATCGGCCATTTCTGGCCTGCGCAAGTCACACGGTTCAGTTATCAGGAAGATAACGCCCAAGTAAAAACACTTTTTGCTGAAATTATAGATACCAGCGTTACCCCTGCGGCTGCGGCAAAAATTTCCGGCTATAAAATGGCTGATAATGAAGAGGATTTGGTGCAGTATCAAATCAAAACCGGTAATCGCGACGTTACCGGTGCTGAGTTCCGCTGGTTACAGGAACGCAATATTAAAAGCCAAGACCAACCTGCCGATCTCATG
>JABFSV010000136.1 GCA_013140405.1 Methyloglobulus sp.
GGTTTACCGTATCCTGACACGCGGAGGCATATTCATGTACCCGTTAGATTCCCGCAATCCGGCAAAACCCGCCAAGCTACGCCTGATGTACGAAGCCAATCCGATGGCGTTATTATCGAACAGGCTGGTGGCACCTGCTCCACCGGTCGCGAACGCATCCTGGATATTAAACCCACCGATATACACCAGCGGGTGCCATTGATTTTGGGGTCGAAGCATGAGGTTGAGCGGGTTGTTGGGTATCATTTGGAAAGTTAAATGAAATCTCTAAATATCCCCACAGGGAGAGGGGTAAATAAAAAGTAAGAGTGGGCAGTATTTTTCTGCCCACCGATTTATCAGTAAATGGTGGACAAACGATAAAGCTATTTGTCCACCCTACGGCATCCCGTTCAGTTTGTAGGCTGGCCTTGTTTAAGGGAAAATTACGTCACGCTTTGCAAACTCCATAATGGTGTGAACTAAAGCGCCTGACATCAAGTCGAGCGAATCTTCCGATACATTGTGGATGTTGTCACATTTCTTGTGGTAGCAAGCATCATAAGGTTCACCTGCGGTGCCACCAAAATCCACTGCTTCCGCATCAGTTTTGTTGCCATCGAACCCAGACGTAATTGCAGCGAAGGGGATTCCGTTGAGAAGAAAAAATCTGTAATCGGAACGTTGATCAATATTGAGCAACTTGGGCGAAGGCCCAACACCATTAAAGTAATCCACCAAAACTTGTTCGATCTCAATGGAACCAGGCGCTGGCGGCGGTGATGCAAAGGCAGGTGGCAAAACGTTATAATCGGCCTCATAAACAGACGGCACGAAGTTAGGGGATCCCAGCATGTCGGCGTTCAGGTAAAGCGCAATCTTGCCCGCATCAACATCACTTAAACCGTTCACATACTGCCCCGAACCTACCTGAGCCTCTTCTTCCGCACCCCAGAATGCAAAGCGCACTTTGTTTAAAGGTTGGATATGTAAACGCTGCATACCCTTGGCAATTTCCAGTAGCGTCCCAATCCCGCTGCCATTATCATCGATACCAGGGCCTTCATCTACCGAATCGAGATGTGCGCCCACCATGACAACATGATCTGGACGGCCTGACGTTTCGGCAATTATATTTTCCGTTTCGGTGTGGATGTATTCGGCATCGGTTTTCATATGGACGTTGACAGTCCCTTGCAAACTCAAATCGTACAATTCCTTGCCAACTGCCCATTCGGCACTAACGACAGGAATGGAAACTGGTGTTGAAAGTAAAGCCCCAATTAAAGCAGTCCTTCCAGGCTGCCCTTCGTTGAAGATAATGACACCGACTGCCCCTGCATCTATCGCATTAGCAACTTTGGTGCTGAAAGTGCATGTGCCACGCTGGATCAGCGCTATGTTCCCTACCACAAAGCTGGAAAAGTGTGCGGGGTCACATCCGCTGTCTGATGAACTGGGTGTTGGGCCAGGCGGATCCATGATTTGAACCGCTTGTATGTTCGCAGTTATATCCCCGTTTCCTGAGGATTGCATGATATCAAATTGAGCATTAGGCGATCCCGCAAGACCATTGACATAAAATTTACTTGTTGGGGACACTAACTCCAGAATTGCCGGTGTCTTTTCTTTAAAATTCTCAAATACAACTGGCAAGCGCTGGACGTTTTTGAACCCGGCTCGGGTCAAAACACTCGCAATATAATTCCGGGTTTGCAAGTCGCCGCGTGTCCCGACATATCGGTTTCCCCCATTTCTATTGGCAATTTTCTGCAAAGCCTCCAGATGCTTCATAATGCCTCCATGCTCAACAGCCGAACGCAATCTCTCGGTATCCGTTTTCCTGTCCGCCCAAGCTGGAGTCCCAATGCTAGCAATTAAAAAAACTGCGGCAAGCAAAGCCCCTAAACTTCGTAATTTCGTGTTACTTTTGTGTTTACGCGGTGGGGTGGGAGGATTAAAGACTCCAGCAATTGGCAGAATCTTTTTGACTGATATTGTATTGTTTTTCATGGTATTAGCCTCTACAAATAATTTAATTTTATTGTTCTTTCTTCGGCTTGCTTTACCATCCTTTGTTGTCGATTTCTGCTCATTACCGCCTATGTCGTATAAAGTTTGTGCTGTAAAACCTGGGATATAGGAATATTGAACCAAGGGAAACGCATCGTTCGCGCAAGAAACACTCTATTTCTTCGCACATCTATTTCACTTATCGACAATGTCACCATACACCTTAAAATTCGTGTTTTCATCCTCCTCAAGTAGTATATATGAGCCAAATACGATATTTTTTATGGCCATTTTTGAAAAATGTAAGGACAAACCACCTAACCGGACGGGGCAACATGACCCGTCACGCGGAATAAACCACTAAAAACCATCTCCCTTGATGTGACGGAGGATTACAACGCGCGAAAAACCCTCATCTATTTTGATCCTATACTGCAATGCGAGGTGAAGTTTGAAACCTCGTCCCAAATATTTTATTTATGCTACCTACTTGAATCATAGGAGAATTTTGTGGACAGGCCAATATACTCAGATCAGCTTTGTAGACAGAGTACAGCTATTCCCCAAACTTTTAAAAAAAGATATAATATTTATTTTATAATAAGTATTTATAACGCAATGCAACTCACCGCCTCCCAACTACAATCCAAACACAAAGCGCTTATTGATGCGCTTAAGCGCGGTGAAACGGTGGAAATCACCTATCATGGGCAAACGCTAGGTATCGTCCATCCTGCCACGCCAACCATCAATACCCAAGACCAAGAAACTGCAATGAATGAATTCTTCGGTATGCACAGTGATGTCGGCGTGACATCTGTAGAAGATGAGTTGCGTACTATCCGTAAGGGCAGACGGAGTCCGTTGCTTGATCTTTGATACCAACATCCTTATTTATGCCGATAGGGGCGTATTGTCCGCCAAGGAATTGATAATGAATACGCAGCAGCGGTCTATCTCGGCGGTCACTTATATGGAATACGTGCCGTTTTGCCGCAATAAACATGAGCTTTTTGTGTTTGAAAAAATGCTCAAGGCGTTGCAATTCACGATTCATGAAATTGACCACGCCATTTCCTATCGTGCGCGGCAATTAATCCACCAATTTGCGTTCAGTCACGGCATGGAAATGGGCGATGCCTTGATAGCGGCAACCGCCCTTGCCCATAAAGAATTGCTATGCACCAGCAATAGCAAGCATTTCGGGCAAATAAATGGTTTAATTATTGACCAGTATTTGCCAGACGCATGATGATGGCTTTATTGTCCCAGTACCACAGATCTCGTGTTTTGCCATGAGACACCTCTCTCGAATAATTGCTCGCTAACCCGCATCACACAATGCAGCCACAGTTTATCCACCTAAGACTCCACACCCAATTCTCGCTGGTTGACGGTATCGTCAAAATCAAGCC
>JABFSV010000186.1 GCA_013140405.1 Methyloglobulus sp.
TTTTATATTTTACCGTGACCACAGATGATGCCTCAAGGATTTATAAGCTAGTAGAGACTGTGCAAAAAAAGGTTTTCAAATACGCCGTTTCCGGTATGGCAGGATCAATCGGGTGATCGCCGCCCTGTCCTCCGCAAGCAAAAAACGTCAGATGGCGGTCAATATGCCGCCCTGATGAACGCAATATTTCATGGAGGTTTTCAGCACTTAAATGATAAGAGCAGGAGGCAGAAATCAGAACACCATTTTTAGCCAAAACTTGCAGCGCAAGCTGGTTTAAGCGTCGATAGGCTTCATAACCTTGCTTGAAATCTTTTTTGCGTTTAATCAACGCGGGTGGATCAAGCACTATTATGTCATAAAGCTGACCGTCCTGACGCGCTTGTTTGAGGTAATCGAAGACATCGCTGCGAATGAATTGCATTTTATTTTCAACGCCATTAAGCGTTGCATTTTCTGCCGCCAGTGCCAATGCGCCTTCTGAGGCATCGACACACACAACTTCCGTAGCACCGCCCAAAGCGGCAGGAATACCCCATGCTCCCGTGTAAGAAAACAAATCCAATACGCGCTGGTTTGTTGCCATTGTTGCCAATAACGTCCGGCTAGCTCGATGGTCATAAAACCAACCAGTTTTTTGTCCACCCAAAATATCTATTTTGAACTTCGCGCCGTTTTCTTCAATTATCAAAGGGTCTGGAAGTTCACCGTGAACAACATGCGATTCCAAATCCAAGCCTTCCAGTTGCCGTTGGCCGTTATCGTTTTTCAGGACAATAGCAGTCGGAGAGAATATCTCGTGTAGTGCAGTTATCAGGCTATCTTTTCTCAGCTCAATACCTGCCGTCGTGATTTGTACTGACAGTACCGAGCCAAAACGGTCAATCACCAATCCTGGCAAACCGTCGCTTTCGCCATAAACCAGCCGATAATAAGGTTTATCGAACAGCTTTTCACGCAGCACCAAGGCCGTTGTCAGTCGTTCCTTAAAAAAATTAACGCCACATTTAAGGTTGCCTTTTCTCGATAACAATCTGGCGCAAATCAGGCTTTGCGGATTTATATAAGCCGTCCCCATCACTTTGCCGTCACTGGCTTTCACTTGCACTAGATCGCCAGCAGCAAACTGTTCTAGCGGAGAACGTGTGGTATCGATTTCATTGCTAAAAACCCACAAATGCCCTTGCCGAAGACGCTTGTCTTCATTTTTCTTTAAAAAAATTTCGCCGTGTGCCATTGCTAAATAGATAAGGGTCAATAGATAAGGTCAAAGTTATAGCCGCCGATACGTGTTTTCGGTGCCGCAATGGTAAAGCTGGCTTCCACTGTTTCATCAGGGGAAATTGTATTGTTTGGTCGTTTTCCGCTTGGCAAATACTCTTTCGGGCTTAATATCCGCTGTGCGAGCACTTGTTCGTTGTAATCAAGCAAAGTCAGCTTGATGCTGGGCAACCGCTGCTTGAAAGCTGCCTGATTATTGATAACGGCCTTGAAGCTCATCGAGCCATCAGAATTCGGCACAAAAGAACTTTGCAAGACTGCAAATTCAGCAATATTTTCGTAGCCTGCCAATTGGCAACCCAACCAGCGGCACAGTTTTTCCAAGTCAGGACGATAGGATGGATTTTGGCTTACCTTACCGGCTTCAAAATAGATGATTTGCCCAAATAGCAGAGCTAAGCCAGCAATGAAACCGAGAAACCACAAAGTATCTGCCGATTTTTTTTGCACTTCCCAGGGCAACCGTTCTGGGACTGGATCATCATTTGCCGAATTAACGGCTGCAATATTGGCACTATTTTTCTTGAGGAAGCCGCCAATGATTGTTGAATACCACTGATTACCAGATTTTTTTTTCGCACTGGCTTTTTGTAGGGCTTCTGGCTTAGGTATGTATTCGGTCTTGGCTTCCGTCACCAATACGGTCGAATTTTCATTCAACAATAATACTGATACGTTAAATTTTTTTTTACAGTCGCTGCAATATATCTGCGTTTTTTTTCCACGTTTGTGCTTTTTCGTGACCGGATAAGTTTTTCGGCAATCGGGACATTGGGCAAACATCTTTCAACACTTCATGCCCGTCAACCTGACCCAATCTTCCTGCTGCACACATTTATCCAGCGCCACATATGATTGGTAACCGTCAACGACAGATTGCGCTTGTTCGGCAAGAATACCCGATAACACAAGATCACCGCCAGAAACCACCAGTCCGGCAATTTGACCTGACATTTCAATCAAGGGCTTCGCCAATATATTTGCCAGCACCACGTCCGCCTTCAGATTTTCAGCCTTAAATTGTTCCGGTAAGGAGCAGACAATTTTGTCTTGCACATTATTTTTTACAGCATTGCTTTCTGTTGCCGTGATGGCTTGGGGATCAATATCCACGGCATAAGCAACCTTTGCGCCCAGCAAGACAGCGGCAACCGCCAATATACCGGAACCGCAGCCGTAGTCGATCACCGTCTTGCCGATTAAATCATGGTTTGCCAACCATTCCAGACATAGCGAAGTGGTAGGATGCGTTCCAGTACCGAAAGCCAAGCCTGGATCCAAGATCAAGCACACCGAGCCATCCTCCCGCTGTTCCTGGCCCGTTGGACAAACCCAGAGTTTATCGGCGAATTTCATAGGCCGATAGTGTTCCATCCAGGCGCGTTCCCATGCCTGATCTTCGATCACCTCAAACTCCCAGTAGTTAAGGCATTCTTGTTGAAAGCGCTTAAGTGTCTGGCTTCTTATCTTTGCCGGATCAGCAGTCAACTCATAAAGTGCGACAACTTGGGTTTGTGTCCAAATTTTTGTTTCGCCGATTGCCGGTTCATACACTGGCTCATCTTCGGCATCCATATAAGTGACGGATACCGCCCCAAGATCGCTGAAAAAGTCGGCAACCATAGGGGCAGTGCTTTCGTTAGTGGTAACTGAGATTTGATGCCAAGCCATAGCTATTTAATAAAAAGGGACAGGGGACTTGACCAATAATGTGCTGATAAACAATTGGTTAGACCTAGGTAATGCCTAACTTTTTTTCCAAATAATGGATGTTCTGCCCGCCCAACGCAAACGCACTGTCATTCATAATGTCCTGTTGCAGCGGAATATTGGTCTTAATGCCATCAATGATGATTTCGCTGAGCGCGGTATTCATCCTGGCAATTGCACTTTTGCGGTCTTCGCCGTGTGCAATCAACTTGCCGATCATGGAATCGTAATAAGGAGGCACTTTATAACCATTGTATATATGGGTTTCACAGCGAATGCCTGGCCCTCCGGGCATGTGGAACTGCTCGATTGTGCCTGGACAAGGCATGAAAGTCCTCGGGTCTTCAGCGTTTAAGCGGCACTCGATGGCATGTCCGGTAAGGCGGACTTGATCTTGTGTGATGGATAAGG
>JABFSV010000270.1 GCA_013140405.1 Methyloglobulus sp.
CTTAAGGGCAGAATTGACCCATTAATTGGCAGGGACTTGGAAGTTGAAAGGACTATCCAAGTGCTTTGCCGCCGACGTAAAAACAACCCCTTGTTTGTAGGCGAGGCTGGCGTTGGCAAAACTGCCATCGCCGAAGGCTTGGCAAAACGCATCGTAGAAGAAAATGTACCTGAAATCTTGATGGATAATGTCATTTATTCTTTAGATTTAGGGGCTCTGGTGGCCGGCACCAAATATCGGGGCGACTTTGAAAAACGGCTGAAAGCATTAATCAACCAATTAAAAAGCCGCCCTGAAGCCATTCTCTTTATTGATGAAATCCATACCATCATCGGTGCTGGATCCGCTTCCGGTGGTACGATGGATGCGTCCAATTTGATCAAGCCCATGCTGGCTTCCGGTCAATTGCGCTGTATTGGCTCAACGACTTATCAAGAATACCGTGGAGTTTTCGAGAAAGATCACGCTTTAGCCAGACGATTCCAAAAAATTGACATCCTCGAGCCTTCCGTTGAAGATACGGTGTTAATCCTGAAAGGACTTAAATCGCGTTTTGAAGAGCATCATGATGTCAAATACTCAGCAGAAGCGCTGCGTCTAGCGGCTGAATTGTCTGACCGTTACATCACTGACCGCCATCTACCCGATAAGGCGATTGATGTGATTGATGAGGCGGGAGCCAAGCAACGCATGACTTCCGAAGTCAACCGTAAAGCTATTATTGATGTCGCCGAAATTGAGGAAATTGTCTCAAAAATTGCACGGGTGCCAGCCAAATCGGTTTCCAGCAATGACATCGAAAAACTTGGCAACCTCGAAAAAAACCTCAAGATGCTGGTTTTTGGTCAGGACGACGCTATTTCGGCGCTGGCTACCGCAATTAAATTATCCCGTGCCGGACTTAGGGAAACCCAAAAAACTATCGGCTCTTTCCTGTTTTCGGGGCCAACGGGCGTTGGCAAAACTGAGGTCACTCGACAATTAGCCAAGGTATTGGGTATCGAACTGATTCGTTTTGATATGTCTGAATACATGGAACGCCATACCGTATCCAGGTTGATCGGTGCGCCGCCGGGCTATGTCGGTTTCGATCAAGGTGGCTTGCTAACTGAGCAAATCAGCAAACATCCACACGCCGTATTGCTACTTGATGAAATTGAAAAAGCCCATCCAGATGTTTTCAATCTCTTGTTACAAGTTATGGATCATGGTTCGTTAACGGACACCAATGGCCGTAAAGCCGATTTCCGTAACATCATTATGGTCATGACCACCAACGCGGGCGCTGAAGAAAGCAGTCGGGCATCCATTGGTTTCACCCATCAGGATCATGCCACTGACAGCTTAAAAATAATCGAGAAAGGCTTTTCCCCTGAATTCCGTAACCGCCTGGATGCAATTATCCAGTTTAAGCCGCTGGACATATCTATCGTCGGTCACGTCGTTGATAAATTCATCTTTGAATTGGAAGCCTTGTTGGCTGACAAGCAAGTGACTTTATCGCTAGATTCCGAGGCTCGCTTGTGGCTGGCCGAAAATGGTTGTGACCCCAAAATGGGCGCAAGACCGATGGCGAGACTGATTCAGGAAAAAATCAAGAAGCCGCTTGCCAATGACTTGTTATTTGGCAAACTGGCACACGGCGGCAATGTCCGCGTCTACTTGGAGAACAACGAACTGCTATTTGCGATTGAAAGCAAGGAATTGACGGTTTCGGAAAACAACTGATAACGATATTTCGACGGAATTACACTTACTGCAAGTTTAGCGCATACGGAACGAAATACGGCCTTTGGTCAAATCATAAGGTGTCATTTCAACTTTCACGCTGTCGCCGGTAAGGATACGGATGTAATGCTTACGCATTTTGCCGGAGATATGCGCGGTCACGATATGTCCATTTTCCAGTTGCACACGAAACATGGTATTAGGTAAGGTATCAATCACCTTCCCTTCCATTTCAATTTGATCTTCTTTTGCCATGACAATCACCTAAACTATTAAAACCGCAATTATACCATATCCTCATATTCATCAATAGTAAGACCTTAACAGGAATGGCTGCCAGCTGATAATCTGTGGCCTCAGAAAGCCGCAAAACCTAATTAAACTGTTATTTTTGCCGTGAAATTCAAGCTAAAAATGTCCGCTAAAGCGGAGCATGACCAAAGGTCAACCCTAGGTTTTTAGTCATCATCAATCGGCCGACCTTTAGGTATCATCAAGCGGTTAAACTGTCTATTTTTAAGCCAAACTGCGGCACGAAAGGCCAATAGCAAAATAACCAGTATCGTATAAAAAACGGGTTGCAGGAGATTGCCCTTAAGTTGCCAGAAATAATGAATAATCACTGCAACTGATGCAGGGTAAATAAAACGGTGAAGTTTTTTCCATGACTTACCCATCATTTTTTTTGCTGACTTAGGTGAAGTAATGGCTAACAAAAAGATCACCATATAGGCTAAAAGCCCAAACCAGATATACGAACTTTCAACGACATCGGTAACAATAACCGACCAGACTAAGGCGTGGTCTATCAAAAGATAAGCGAGTAAATGCAAGGTCGCATAAAAAAAGGCATAAAGCCCAAACAATTGACGATAATTCGCCATCCCTCGCCATTTAGTGATTTTTTGAATGGGTGTTATTGCCAGCGTTATGCATAAAAATCGTAATGCCCAATCACCAAGACGAATGTGCAATGCTTGAATAGGATTAGCACCCAAGTTATCGAACAAAATATCGATGAAAATCCAACATAAAGGGATTAACGAGGCCGTAATACACAAATTTCGCAATTTAAGGAAATTCTGAAGAAGTAGCTCCCAGTCGTAGTTCGACAAGTGCGCCACAAATGGATTCAACCCATTGCTACTCATGCTAAGCCTACAGAAAGACTTATTCAGTGAATTCTTAAGAGTTTGCAAGAACATCAGAAGAAATGCACCAAGTCCATATCACGATACAGTGAGGCAACCTGTTCCCCATAGCCATTGAACAATTCTGTTTGCCGACGCGGTGTAAAAAAACTACTGCCAATCTGCCTCTCGCTTATTTGGCTCCAACGCGGATGGGGTACTGATGGATTGACATTGGCATAAAATCCATATTCATTAGGCGCATATTTGTTCCAGGTCGTTAACGGTGCGCTTTTTAATAACTCAATTTTTACGATGGCTTTGATGCTTTTAAACCCGTACTTCCAAGGAACAACCAAACGTAAGGGTGCGCCATTTTGTTTCGGCAATGTATTGCCATACATGCCAACGGCTAAGATAGTTAACGGATGAATGGCTTCATCAATACGTAAACCTTCGGCATACGGCCATTCCAGCATGGTGTTATGCATGGCTTCAGGTTGATAAACGGAGGTGAACTTGACAAATTTTGCAGTCG
>JABFSV010000055.1 GCA_013140405.1 Methyloglobulus sp.
GTTGTGCATCGTGACGAACCGAGGACGAACGCGGGCAGCCGAAGGCATTAATCGCCACGTGATTTTTCGCCGCTAAAATCGGATGGATCCCATTTTAGCTTTCGCGAAAAATAGTGGCGCGCTTAGGCATTTCTTTGGATTGCCCATCCAACCAACCAAGAAATCAAGCCGGGTATGATCCCAAAGAAAACAGCCCCTAAAGACCGGGACGGCAGATGTCGGGAATCATGGTAAAACATGACGGTAATCGCGATAATAAAGCAAAGATAGCCAAACCATTTAAAGGCGGCGCCTATCCGCGCTTGTCCAGATGAATTGTTCATTTTTTTTCAGCATCCCAGTAATGTTTAAGGAAAAAACGCCGAATTAAGTTTAACCTGAATCAATTTGAATTAGCCATGCGAGTATAGCAGTTGTTTATTTACCTTAACTCAAAGCAATGATTCTATTACAGCACATTAACATCAACGGGTCGGAACAACTCCACGGCAAGGAACTTGCCCTGTTTGAGCCAACCGGTGACCATGTGAACCTGAAAGCCGATGAAGACTCTATTTTGTTAGTCATGGCAGGCGAACCAATTAACGAGCCCATTGCCGATCACGGTTCATTTGTTATGAATACCCATGAGGAGATTAATAAAGCTATCAATGATTTCAATGGCGGACGCTTTTAAGCGTCTCCTTTAAATAACGAAGGAGAGCACTATGAGTAAACAAATAGTTAAAGGCCACAACAATAAGTGGATGATTAATCCGGCCGATGCGGTCATGTTATTGATTGACCACCAAAGCGGATTATTTCAACTGGTGCGTGATATTGACCAACCGACATTACGCGCGCACGCCAGTTGCCTAGCTAAAGTGGCGTATCTTGGCAAAATCCCGACTTTTACCACCGCGTCGGTGCCGGATGGTCCCAATGGCCCCTTGATTCCAGAAATCCACCGCCTGAATCCCGATGCGGTCTACATACCCCGTACCGGGCAAATCAATGCCTGGGATAACCCGGCGTGGGTAGAGGCGATTGAAAAAACCGGGCGGAAAACGTTAATTGTGGCAGGCACCTTGACCAGTGTCTGTATGGCGTTTCCGTCACTATGCGCTGTGGAAGAAGGCTATAAGGCGTTTTGCGTGATCGATGCTTCAGGCAACTGGTCGAAAATGGCGACCGACATTACCCTTGCCCGCGTGACCCAAGCGGGCGCAATGCCTACTGACACTTATGCTGTGTTAGCGGAGATCATGAGTACCTGGAATCGCCCCGATGCGATGGAATTTGCGGAAACCATGGTCGATTACATCGTACCGCCGTACCGGGCACTGATGGAAAGCTACGACAAGGCGCAGGATGTCCAGAAAGTTGGGCATGAAACCAAGCTGGGTGTTTGGCGTGACGGGGAAACGAAGAAATAAGTCATCTTGGGATGCTTGTGGTGTTATCGAGATCGTTTTGTTAGGGAAAAGCTACCCTTTGATAAATTTACCGAAGACTACTTGGCTCATTAGGTTGCCTGAACCAGGCAACCTAATCAATGCCATAAACGAGCAAAGCCTGTGCCAAAGGTTTGTCGGAGTAGATTCTATGGATGCCCGAATTTTTGGTTTTTTCTTATCGCAAGCTCTGCGCTTGATGTGCATCGCTCGGTTGTTTGGGATAACTGGGATGTTGATTGCTTTTCCAGTCCATGCGCAGGATTTGGGAAAAATCAACCCTGCCCAGCAAAATGAAGCGCCTGAAAGGAGGGCGGAAGGATCCGGCGGAAACTATAAATCACTACGGTACCAAGAAGATTACCGTTATCTGAAGAACCCTATCCGGAAAACCGATTTTTGGGAGCCTATCATATATATTCCATTCGGCGAGAAAGAAGACTGGTATCTCAGCATCAGCGGAGAAATGCGGCAACGTTACGAATTTTTTCATAATGAAAATTTTGGGGAAGAAAAAGCCGACGGACACGGTAACAATAGCGCTTGGCTGCAACGGTATATGTTGCATGGTGATTTGCATTTGGGATCAAATATTCGGGTATTTACCCAATTTATGAGTACCCTCGAAGATTGGCGAATGGGTGGGTCAAGGCCGGAAGTTGATGAAAATACGTTCGATCTCCATCAGGGTTTTGTCGATCTGGTCGCCTCGCTTGATGTGTATGATTCTGTGACCTTGCGCTTAGGCCGACAAGAAATGGAATATGGCTCTGGACGGCTCATTTCCGGTCGCGAAGCGCCCAACAATCGCCGTTCTTTTGATGCTGCGCGGTTGCTGTTTAGTTTAGGGAACTGGTCAGTGGATGGATTCTGGGGCAAGCCGGTAAGAAATTTGACTGGCGTATTTGACGACGACCCTAACCCTGATAAATCCTTATGGGGAATTTACGCGGTCAGCCCCTGGATGCTATTGCCGGACGGTCATGCCGATTTATATTATTTAGGCTTCGAAAACCGGCACGCCGTGTTTGACCGAGGCGTCGGCGACGAACTCAGGCATACAGTTGGAACCCGAATATGGGGCAACCCTTTGCCCTGGAGGTACAATTTTGAATTTATCGGCCAGTACGGTCGGTTTGGTAATAACGATATTGCAGCTTGGGCGTTCGTGTCCGATACCCACTATAATTTTTCTGAGTTTCCCCTTAAAACCTCAAATTGGCCTACGGGCGGATATTACCAGCGGCGATGATAAATCGGCCACATTGGGGACTTACAACCCCCTGTTTTACTGGTGCTTATTTCAATCTGGCAGATTTGGGCGGGCCAGCCAACTTTATTCATATCCATCCCACACTTGATTTGTTTCTCACTGGAAAGCTGAAAGCTTCCTTTGACTGGGGTTTTTTCTGGCGGGAAAACGTTAACGATGCGCTTTACTCTATCGGCACATTGCCGATCCGTTCGGCTAAAATCAGCCAAGCGCGTTATTCGGGTAGTTCGCCCGCATTCGTGCTGACCTGGGAACCGGTTCCACATGTCACTTTCTTGGCAAGTTATGTGCATTTTTTCCCGGCGCTTTTTTCAAAACCGAACCGGCAGGTAAAGAAGTAGATTACTTTACCACTTGGGTCACCTATAAATTTTAGCGGGTAATTTTAACCGATGGATAGGGGGGAATTGATTCCGATGTAAAAATACTTGGCGACCCAAAATGCCTTTACTGGTCGCGGTAGATGCCATCATTTTCGGGTCGTCAGTTTGATTGTGCAATCGCTTTCCGGATGCAAGTGCAGAAAAGTGCCGCACCTCGATATAGAAACAGGTAAAGTTATTCGGTAACCGACTGACCGACGGTTAAGCATGGGCTAAAGAAGTTAAATAAAATGAAATTTGAGAGTAAAGACGATGAACAAAGGCCGATTAGAGGCATTCAGTGACGGTGTTTTGGCGATCATCG
>JABFSV010000474.1 GCA_013140405.1 Methyloglobulus sp.
CCACTGGCTGTCGAAAACGATAAAACCGATGAAATCACCGTTGATTTTTCCGGAAAACGCGTCCTCGTAGTCGATGACAATGCCACCAATCGGATGATCTTAAACCACTATCTCAGCCATTGGGGACTGGATGTCGGACAAGTAGAAGATGGGCAAGCCGCTTTGGCTGAATTGGGCTTAGCACATAATTCCAACCATCCTTACGATTTGGTCATACTGGATATGCACATGCCTATCATGGATGGCTTGACTTTAGCGGGCAAACTTGTTGAAAATCCCGATTTCGTAAATATCCCCCGAATTTTACTGTCATCGGGTGCATTAATCGGCGAAGATCAACGACGTAAATTTGGGTTGACCTACAGCCTGTTGAAACCTGCACGCCAATCACAGCTTTTTGAAGCTATCTCAGGCTCTTTAAGCACAAACAAAGCGAAGGAAGAATTTCATGTAACTCCAGAAGCAATATTGCCTGATTATCACGACAAAAAAATCCTGGTTGCTGAGGACAATAAAGTAAACCAAAAAGTGATACTTGGGCTGCTCGCTAAATTCAAAATTATACCTATCATCGCTGATAATGGCCAAATTGCCCTGGATATACTTGCTGACACCTCATTTGACTTAATTTTTATGGATTGTCAAATGCCGGTTCTGGATGGTTACGAAACCACTGCGGCAATCCGTAACCGTGAACAACAAAGTGGTTCTGCCCGGCAAGTTATTGTCGCATTAACGGCACATGCAGTAACTGGGGAACGTGAAAAATGCCTTGCTGCTGGCATGGATGATTACCTAAGCAAACCCATCAGGCGTAATCAACTAGCCACTATATTGGCAACTTGGCTAGGCACCGCGACTGCTTTTGTTGCGGGGGAATTATCAACGCATACGGACATATCAGCTGAAACTGTAAAACCTATGCCCGATAAAGTTTGGGATGAAGCGCTGGCTCTGAAACACCTGGATGGGGACAAGGAATTGTTAACAGACATGATTGGATTATTCCTTGAGGAAATACCCGAACAACTTGCAAAACTGCATGATGCGTGTGACCAGAATGACTTGTTCGAACTAACCAATGTCGCCCATGCCATAAAAGGTTCGGTAGGCCATTTTTGTGCCGATGCTGTCACTGAAAGTGCAGCCCAACTGGAACGCGCCTCCCGTCACAAAGAGTCCGCCGATTATCAGCTAATGACAGATACTTTGGTACATGGTGTCAAAATCTTAATGGAAGCCCTAAGTCAGTCTTTAGGCAATACAAAATAACCATTCAAGGAAATCAAGTATGGCTAACTTATCGAAAGCTACCAAAAATACAAACGAACACGCTAGTAATCAAAGTCACTTTTTGACATTGTCGCTACTCACTTCGCTGTTTTTCATGTGGGGATTTATTACTTCCTTGAATGATATTTTGATTCCCCATTTGAAATCAATGTTTACGCTTAGCTACACACAAGCGATGTTAGTCCAATTTTGTTTCTTTACCGCCTATTTTGTTGTTTCCGTGCCTAGCGGTTACTTGGTTGGAAAAACCGACTACAAAGGCGGTATCGTTGCCGGATTACTGATTACCGGATCGGGTTGCTTACTCTTTTACCCTGCTGCTGATTCGCAATCTTATCCCTTATTTTTAGGCGCTTTTTTCGTATTGGCCTCTGGCATTAGCTTGTTGCAGGTAGCAGCCAATTCTTATGTCACGTTGTTAGGTAGACCAGAAACATCATCCAGCCGACTAACATTGACGCAAGGATTTAATTCCCTCGGAACAACTATTGCACCCTATATTGGCGCACTCTTCATCATGGCGACCGTTGTTAAAACCAGCGATGAAATTAACTTATTGAACCCAAACGAATTAGTGGCCTATCAGGCACAACAAGCGGCAACCGTACAAAACCCTTATCTCGTGCTTGCGGCTATCCTATTTTTAATGGCATTCATTTTTGTTTTGACCAGACTGCCAAAAGCCCATTCACTCAAACAAACCGATAAAAACAATAGCCCAAACACATCAAATCTCGCGCCGATCAGCGCCTGGAGCTATAGGCATTTAAAGCTAGGGGCGATAGCCATTTTCGTTTATGTAGGGGGGGAGGTTTCAATCGGCAGTTTTCTGGTGAACTTCCTGGGACAGCCAGAAATCGCGGGCTTATCAGAACAAGATGCCGGCAAATATGTCTCATTTTACTGGGGTGGGGCAATGATAGGCCGATTTATCGGCACGGCAATCATGC
The DNA here is from genome assembly GCA_013140405.1 of Methyloglobulus sp. Lineage (GTDB taxonomy): Bacteria > Pseudomonadota > Gammaproteobacteria > Methylococcales > Methylomonadaceae > Methyloglobulus. The sequence continues at coordinate 2,244 of JABFSV010000474.1, forward strand.
AAAAAATTGCACCGCAAAATTTGCTCAGCTTCAATGCCATCATCGCAATTATGTTAGTTATTTTCGCTATGACGACTAGCGGCAATCTTGCCATGTGGAGCATACTGGCTGTGGGTTTATTTAACTCGATCATGTTCCCGACCATTTATTCACTGGCGCTGAATGGCTTAGGCCAATGCTCTGCACAAGGATCAGGCATTTTGTGCATGGCAATCGTCGGCGGCGCAATACTTCCCCTCATTCAAGGCCTTTTTGCCGATAAATTTGGCATTCAACAAGCCTTCTTTTTACCGACGCTCTGTTACCTGTATGTCGCTTTTTACGGCTGGCGTGGGTATCAATATCAAAATGTCGATAACTAGATTGACGTAACTACGCTGCCAATATTGTCAACAAACGTCACTTAATGCCGCCGCTTAAATTTGATCTGGCATTTAGACTTTAAACAAAGCCACCAGCCTATGCAAGCGCTTAAAGCCATCCTCCGTCGGTTTGCTGCCGTAACGTTGGTCGATAAAAGCAGTCGTTATTTCTTCTATGTTAGTGGCTTGTTCCGGCAATTTGGGTTTGATGCGTTCGGCAAAATCCCTTGCGCCTTCGCCTGTGTTTTTGGTTAATTTTGCTTTAGCGATTTTCTTTAAAAATCGGTTGTAGACTATCAAGGTACGGTCCGTGAGTTTTGGCCTTTGGTACAGTAAAAACAAGCTGAGTATTGCAGTAATAATGCCTACGAAAACCATCATCCAGTACACCATGGTTTTCATGTCCTTGATGCCGAATGACGACATAAATGAGGATTGATTAGCATTGTTGTAATTGATGACCCAGCGTTGCCAGTTGTAATCGACATTGCTCCATAGCTGCCTAGCTTGCTTTAGCAAATTAAATGCGGATTGCCCCGCGCCGGATGAAGCATAGCTGATTAAACCGCCAGGAACGAGACGGTTGATGTCGATGTTTTTCTCAATTCGTTCGGGTGCGATAGCGGCGGTCGGATCAACCCTAACCCAACCCTTGTTATCCAGCCAGACTTCCGCCCACGCATGGGCATCGGCTTGCTTGATTTCCAGGAAATTGCCGACTTCATTGAATTCACCGCCTTGATAGCCCGTAACGACACGGGCGGGAATGTTTGCTACCCGCATCAGGTACACAAAAGCCGAAGCATAATGGCTGCAAAATCCGTAACGGGTTTCAAACAAAAACGTTTCAATCGGGTTATCTTCCATTAATGGTGGGGTTAGCGTGTAATGGAAATCTTCTTTCCTGAAATGGTTGAGCAACTGGTTAATGAAAACTTCCGGCGTACTATCGAAGCCGTGCAACTGCGAGACCAATTGCTTGATATTATCCGAAGCCGCACCCGGCAACTGCCGGGCATGTTGATATTCGGTTTTAGTGATATAGCCCGTGTTGTAGGTGGGGTACGATGTCAACTTGTATTCAGTGCGTTTATGAAGGTCACCTGACGTAATCAACTGATAATTGGCATTCTGCTCTAACGGTTTAGGGTAGTCGGCTGGCATATCCAACGCAAATACCCAGTTTTTGTCTTGCGGCTCCATCAGCAAAGTGTACTGATAAGGTGTTCCGGCAAATTTCAGCTGATCTAAATATTGTTGATAAGATAAATCTTTGGCTTGAGTCCAGCGTTTGCCGTCGGTTTGGGTGAGTACGGGGCCGCGCCAATAGCGTTGATTGGGCGCAGGAATGTCGCCAGTAAACTTAACCCTGAACACCAACTCATCCGACATGCCAAGATCGGTGATAGAACCCGGCTCCATCGAATCGCTCAAGCCCATCCTAGCTTGATGGTCATCCTGAAATAATAACCATCTCGGCGCTTCCACCCGTGGAAATAAGATGAACACCACAATCGTCATCGGTATCGCCTGGGCAATGATTACTGCGGCTTTTTTGAGCGATACCGTCGTCTGTGCGACATAACTATTGATGTAGACCAACGTCGCCAACAACACACAGCTCACAAACAGGATGTACGCCGCCATCAAGATGCTTTGCTCATACAAGAACTGCGAGGCGGCGACAATAAATGCCAAATAATTAATCAGGTAAAGATCGCGCTCGGATTTTATCTCCATTAACTTCAACCCCAGTGCAACCAGGAACAAACTCGTACCGCCGTCGCGCCCCAAAATACCACGGTGCTGGGTATACAAAATCGCCATACCGCACACTATCAGCAGCAAAATAATGGGAAAAGTCGGTAGACGTTCCGGTTTCCAGATGCCCATAAAACGCCAAGCTAGCAGTACGCAAAAAAAGCCGAACACTGCTAAATTCAGGTGATAAATATGTGGAAGCGCAATCAACCCAATGGATGAAAGCAAAAAAATCAGAATTTCTTTGTTTTGGGCAGGGTTCATAAATTAAACAACGCCAATGCTTCCAAACATTTCCGGTAATGGGCTGGGCCGTTGCTCGGTTCTAGCCGAAAACCTGGGATAATAAACCCGTAACTTAAGCCCGCTTGCTCCGCATCTACCACCCAGCGGCATAAATAACTAAGGCGTTCTTCCAACGATTGTCCTGGTGAATGCCCGTAATCCAGCCATATTTCTGCCGAGCTTTCCCCTCCATATTGCTTGCTGAACAAACCCAATCCTTTCGCATAGGCTTTCCAGTGCAGGTGTTTGATCGGATCACCGGCCTGATAGCTCTGCAAACCGTAAAATTCATCGCCGCCCTTTTTGAACTGGCCCTTCTGGTTTTTTGTTGATCCCGTTTCTGGGAAGGGAATTTCCTGGTTTGCAGGTTTGGGGTACACCAAGGCTTTGGCATTGAAGCGTATGGGTGACCAAGCTCGGAACAAACCTAATGGATAAGTGCTGGATACGGTGACTGTCCCCGCCGGATACCACCCTCTTTTTTGGGTTAGATCATATAAAATAATATGCGCTTTACTGTACGCTTTAAGAGTGAAGTGTTCGCCACTCTTTATACGGATTCGTAAATGTTGGCGTTCAACGGATGTCGGGTTATCGATATGGACACCAAAACCCGCCGCCTCGCCAGCAAATACCGCTGTAGCTTGGCCTTCTTGAACCGTCAATCCAGCCAGGGATTTATAAGTGTGCAAAATGGTGATGAAAAAAATACTGCCCAGCAAAAATGCCAGCATATAAGCGAGATTATTGTTGTACACAAAGGCAATCAGCGCCAGCAGGAGGATCAATAAGCCGAACCCCAAACCGCGTTGCGTCGGCAAAATAAAAATTCGCCGCTGGTTTAGGGTTAACGGTAAGCCATCCGATCTTCGCTCACCGAGGAAAAATCGATCCAGCCCAAAGCGTTCCTTTAACGGTAATGGGTTCAACTAACGGCAACCTTAGCCAGAATGGGCGCGACAATGGCGACGGAATCATTATTGCCCGACCTTAACCGATGGCCTGCAACCGATGCCAGGACTGCTTGTATATCTTCCGGGATGACCGCATCGCGGTTATCCATAAACGTCCAGGCTTTGGCTGCTGTCAACAACGCCAACCCAGCTCGCGGCGACAGGCCACAATGGTATTCGGGTGATTCGCGGGTGAAGTTGATGATGGCTTGGCAATAATCCAACAAAGCATTGGAAACATGCACTTGCGTGATAGCTTGTTGCAGTTGCTGCAATTGTTGTGGCGTAATTTGTGCAGATAAGGTTTGGATAAGGTGATGCCGATTTTGCCCAGTCAGCAATTGCCGCTCCGATTTTGGATCGGGATAACCCAATTCAATCCGCATCAAAAATCGGTCCAATTGCGATTCTGGCAGGGGGAACGTGCCGATCTGGTGCGAGGGGTTTTGCGTGGCAATCACGAAGAAAGGTTCTGGCAACTGATAAGTAACACCTTCTACTGTGACTTGCTGCTCCTCCATTGCTTCTAGCAGTGCGCTTTGCGCTTTCGGTGTTGAGCGGTTAATTTCATCCGCCAACACCATCTGGTTGAATATCGGCCCAGCATGGAATTTGAATTCATGGTTTTTAGCATCAAACACCGATGCACCGATGATGTCTGCCGGAAGAATATCGCTAGTAAATTGAATACGCTGGTAATTCATCCCCAGCAACCGTGCCAACGTATGTGCCAGCGTGGTTTTGCCAACGCCTGGAATGTCTTCAATCAACAAATGTCCACGCGCCAACAGGCAACACACAGCCAGACGTATTTGCCGCTCTTTGCCGAGAATAACTTGATTGGCTTCTTTAAGTAGCCGCTGGATGTCATTTTGCATAGTTAATGGTAGGATGTTTGAAAAATCAGTTGTTGCCCCTATTATAGATCAAAGCTATAGAACAACGGCTCTAGTAAAGTGCAAAGCAAAAGCAGGAGTTGTGCCATGAAAGAATATGAAGAAGTACGTAGCCATCTGATTGAAATGCTGGAGGAGCTGGATGACCGGCTAGTAAAAATCACCCATGATGTCAAACATGAAGACGTACCATTAGAAAAAGATTTCGCCGAATTTGCCACGCAATCTGAAAATGACGAAGTGCTGGATTACTTAGGCAATGCTGCCAGAGCAGAAAGGGACAGGGTACAACAAGCCATCGCCCGGATAGACAGTGGCGAATACGGCATTTGCGAACTGTGCGGCGAACCTATCCGAAAAGAACGCCTGGAAGCCGTACCTTATTCCAGCATGTGCGTTAAGTGCGCGAGTCAGGCTGGGTGTTAATGACGATTTTATAATTATTCAACAATAATTCCAATGACAGCCATTCTCTGTTGGATTAATCGCGAATGCGACAACGAGATGCTCTGGGCAGCAGCAGACTCCAGAATTTCCAATTCAAACGAAAAGGGTAGTGCCTCGCCACTAACGGATAATTGCCCAAAGCTGTTCTCCATCCCTATTCTGGTCGGAAATAAACTTGAGTCCCCAAAGCAGCAACTCTATTCGGCGGGCTTCGCCTATGCAGGCAGCACGTTAATTGGTTTGGCAACAAAAGAAATCGTTACAAGAATTCTTGCAAATCTAATTGAATCCAAATTTGTTGACAAATTCGGAAATTCAATTCAAGCAGATAAAATCTCTGTGTTAAGTAAAATACCCAGTATTGTAGAAATTGCCAACCTGGTATCAAAAATAGGTAGCCGTTATCTATCTGATGTAGGCCAATATCACCCAAATCAAGCCAGCGCTGAATTCAGCATATTTGGGTACTGTCCGAAAAATGGCTCATACGTAGCCTATAAAATTACCCGACAGTCCAAAGATAACTGCACCTTTGATGTGTCACCGATACAAATTCTCGACGGTGAAATTCTTCAATTGGGCAACAATCAAAAAATGATTGAAGCCCGGATAGCTGAAATCAGGTCCGAGCTAGATACGAATTCAACAGAGTGGCATCGGGCACCAATAAAAACGTTATCTGAGGCCATCAACGAGGAAGAACATTCGCCAAAAATAGGTGGATACACCCAAGTTTCTATTTGCACTCCAGATGGGATTGCGGAATTTCAGATGTTCAAAGAAAAAGACCAAACACCTTCCTATTTCGGCTTCGATATTGAACGGGATCTATTGCCGCTTAGCGGCTACCAAGCAGATTTCTTGGGTCTTGTTATATAGCGCTGTAATTCCAATTTGCATTAAAGACAGTTCAATGGGCAAACTGCCTTATCGTTTGCCCGCCATTTTCTAAATAATAACGGCGGGCAAAAAAGCAATGCCCACCCAAACTAAGCATCTTATCGTGCTTCTTTCAAATCAAGAACTATTTAGAACTTAGCACGGCTAACCACATAAACGCCGATTAACACCAAACAAGTTCCTGCCAATTGTGCCACTGTGAGTGCTTCGCCCAACAGGAAAAAGGCTAATATCAAGGTTCCTACCGGGCCGGCAGAACTAATGATAGACGCTGACCCTGCACCAATCCGCTGAATCCCTGCGTTCATTAGAAATGACGGAAGGACTGTTGAAAATATCGCCATGATGCTTGCTAAACCATAAACGCTGGCTGGTAGCTGTAATGGATAACCGCCGTGTCTGATGATGAAATGCAAACCCGTCACTACACAAGCCACAGTCATAGAATAAGCGGTAAAGCGTATAGCACCGATCCGTTTGATCAACACCCCGCTACCAACCATAAAAATCGCAAAAGTCATGGCACTACTGGCAACATACGCAGATCCCAACAGTAAGTTCGGAGAATTCGACTGCATCTGATGGTCAGCGTACACCAAAAGTATTCCGGCATAACTGAGCATTAACGCAAAGGCTTGGCGACGATTGATGGCTTTCCGGTAAACCCCTGCCGTCAAAAGTACAACAAAAGTTGGGTAAAGATACAAAATCAAACGCTCAAGTCCCGCAGAAATATAGGTCAGCCCTTCAAAATCCAGCAAGCTGGACAAGTAGTAGCCCAAGAACCCCAACACCATAATCATCAACCAGTCTTGTGTTCTCATCCGTTGACTGTCGCTTATTTGCTTCGATGGTCGATTAGACCACACCGCAACAACCAGGAAGAACGGCAAGGAAATTGCCATCCGCAGCAACATCAAGGTAATGGCATCAAGTTGAGGGCTGTTAGCGTACGCTAATTTGACCAGGATGGATTTAGCTGAAAAACCAAATGCGGCCAGTAACACAAACACACAGCCGATAACGATCTGCTGGCTATGTTGCTCTGCGGTGAGGGGTGTTGCAGTTTGCACAAGATTCTCCTTTCATTGGAAATTGCGAATCTTGCGGGGGAACTTAATGGAAAATAGCACCAAAGCAACCGGAACAAGATCCGCTTTGCTTTGGTAAATAACGATATAAATCAATCCATAACAATGCGGTGGTAAGCGATAATAATCTTTCGCAGCCAACGCACTTGGTGTTTTACAGAAAAAAAGTTCATTAATGGATTCATGGGGTTATTCTATGAGCAGCGGTGCTAATTGTCAAACAAAGGCATTTTTCGCTCTGTCTCATCCAAACTTACTTAATTTTCTTAGCGTGGTTTTAGCTCAACGAATGACTAATTTAGGCCGTCATAATAAGTCTATATATAGACATATATAAATAAATAATGTATAAATGAATCATAATTCTTCTCATATAACAAGCTAGGAGATATGTCATGTTATCGGTCGAACGCGCCCAACTCCCATCGGATAGTGCCAAAGTTTCAAAAAGCGCCTTACGGACTTATTTTAATATCGTGAACACCTGGAAACTGAATGTTGACGAAGCGATGACTTTATTAGGATTAGATTCCCGAAGTACCTATTTTAAATGGAAGAAAAATCCCGAATCCGCCAAACTTACTTCCGATAAGTTAGAGCGACTGTCTTATATTTTTGGTATCTATAAGGCTTTGCAGATTTTATTACCGAACATTGATTCTGCCGATCAGTGGATAAAACGCCCCAATTCGGCATTACCCTTTCAAGGTAAGTCTGCGCTTGAACGTATGCTAACGGGCCACGTTGCCGATTTATATGTGGTGAGACAATATCTCGATGGGCAGCGCGGTTGGTCGTGATTAGCGCTTTGTCCGTAAGCCGCATCGACTGGCAACCCTGCTGGCGATTGATCCCCAGTAGATTTCCACCCACAGGCTTATTTGACCGTGTAGCCAACCCAGAAGACCTCGAAATCATATTTGCAATCGAAGCCCTGACCAATGACCGATTAAGGGATGAAGCTGGCGACATTACCCTGGTTTTGCCAAACGACCGCATTTCAGGCCCAGGAACCACGCCGATCATGGCTGCATTCACCCATCTTAATCCTGAGGGCAGCCGCTTCACGGATGGCAGCTATGGCGTTTACTATGCCGCCAATACCATTGATACGGCAATCGCGGAGACACGTTTTCACCGTAGCCTATTTTTAGCGGCAACAAATGAGCCGCCAATTGAAATAGATATGCGAAGTTATGCGTCCAATCTGGATGTTGACTTACATGATATCCGCAACATGCAGGAAAATCTTCCTGATATCTATGCCCCTGATCCACAGCATTATCCACAAGCACAGGCTATGGCGAAGACATTACGCAATACTGGTTCAAATGGTATTGTCTACGACAGCGTACGTTCTTCGGGTGGAGAATGTGTCGCTCTATTCAAGCCTTGCGCGTTAAAGCCAGTGCGCCAAGGCTCTCACTTTTGTTATGTGTGGAATGGGCTGGAAATCACCGATGTTTATCAAAAAAGCACTTACATTGTGACTTGATTTTAAAGTTGCTTAATTTAGTGGGCTTAGGCGATTCTTCTTTTACACAGTGATAACAGATAAACTGAGGGTTGAACCTAATCATTTATACTGACAAGTGCCTAGTTGAAGCTATCGATGAACTACGAAAACCTTTCGTGCTAATATAATAGCACTGTTAAATCAGTCGCTTACTAAAAGGCACTAATCCTACAAGATTATTACTATTGCCCAATAAAAACAGAAAAATAGCTGCGAATTCGCTTTTTTTATGGCCAAAAAAAAGGCCTGTGTTGGTAAACACAGGCCTTTTTCGAAATAGAAAAACGCTTAACGTTTTGAATACTGTGGACGTTTTCTGGCTTTATGCAAACCAACTTTCTTACGTTCAACAATACGTGAATCGCGGGTTACATAGCCAGCCTGTCTAAGTGCTGGGCGTAACGTTTCATCATATTCCATCAGGGCGCGGGTCAGGCCGTGGCGAATAGCGCCAGCTTGTCCTGAAGGGCCGCCGCCTTTAACGATTACGTTGACATCAAATTTGGTTTCCATATCAACACATTCCAATGGCTGACGTGATACCATTTGGTCAGTTTTCCGACCAAAATAATCCTCAATCGATTTTGTGTTAATCGTAATTTTACCAGTGCCTTTAGTTGCGTAAACACGCGCTATCGCACATTTACGGCGACCTGTTCCATAATACTGAGTTACTGCTGCCATGGTCTTCCTGCTTAAATGTCTAAAACTTTAGGCTGTTGAGCCTGATGGTCGTGTGCTGGGCCCGCATAAACTTTCAATTTCTTAAACATGGCTCGGCCTAGTGGATTGTTTGGTAACATGCCTTTAACCGCTGTGTTGAGTATACGGTCAGGAAAGGTTTTTCTTAATTTGCCCAAGTTAACAGTCTTGAGATTACCAATGTATCCGGTGTGGTGCTGGTACAATTTGTTTTTTTCTTTAGTACCGGTCACGCCGATTTTTTCAGCATTGACGACGATGATGTAATCCCCAGTATCGACATGCGGCGTATATTCTGGCTTGTGTTTGCCACGAAGACGGAGCGCTATTTCAGAAGCCAGACGACCCAAGGTCTTGCCTTCTGCGTCCACCACATACCAATCGCGTCTAACTTCTGCGGGTTTTGCACTAAATGTTTTCATCGTTACTTTGTGTCGCTGTTAAAAGCTCAAAAAAAGAAGCGGAATTCTACTAAATGTTTAGGTTTTTTACAAGTTTATTTAATGAATAAGATCGGATATATACATCTAACCATGTGTATTTCGGCGTTTCCGCGAACAATCTGCTTAAAAAGCCGAGCATTTCTTTAACGGATGTTGATTTTTTAAACTAATCAATTCACCTCAGTAATTCTTGTACTTGCTTTTCCAACTCTGGATTTGAACCAAAGCTACAATCGCTGAGAATTCCGTTTTTGTCGACCAAAATGTGCGAAGGCGTTCCTTTTAGGTTAAACAATTCGAACGTCTGTGCGTGATACTCCAGCTTTTGAAGGTATCCTTGAACTTGTTGTAATACATTCTCCCGATAATCTTTGGCTTTTTGATCGAATTTGGGGATGTGTTCTTCAATAAAGGCAGTAATTTCATCCTGACTTACTTCAGTATCACGCTTGACAAGCCGATCCATTGCCAGAGGAAAGGGAATCCTGTACGGTAAGCGATCCGCCTGTAGGATTCCATGTTGATTTAGCGCATGCAAAGTCTCACCGACAACTTCGTGGTGATTGACGAGCTTAAGCAAATTTTCCAGGGTGTTTTTATCGAAATCTTCAAACGCCGTGGCTATGCCAAGCACGGTTAAGCCTTTGTCTGAATAACGTTGATGCAAATCCAACGCTTGTGGCAGGGAATATAAGAAACAGCCTGGGCAGTTAACCTGAAACACCTCCACCAATACGACTTTGCCCGTCAGC
>JABFSV010000091.1 GCA_013140405.1 Methyloglobulus sp.
GCTGCCCACTGGCACGGCACCATTAGCTAAAAGCAAATCAGCAACTTTAGTTGCCTCATCTGAAATGGTAAGACTGGCTATATCGGCAACGGTTTCAAGGCGAATCTGAGCAGCTTTGGGATCGCCCCTGCTAATTTCTTCTTCCACCAAAATTGATATACGAAGCTCAAATCGGTTTCGTTGATTTTCCCACCAATCAAGAGTAATCGCTTGTCTGCCTGCGATGACAACATCACGGTTAGGTCGGGCTGTTAGATAGCTGATGACTGACGATTCAAGATAGACTATGGGTTTCATAAATATTCTGGATAAGAAAACACAAAGTGCTGTAGGTTGGGTTTACCCTAATTAGGGCATAAAAGGCGCACAAAACTACTTTCGCAAAAATAATAACCGATTTGTCCGTGCGCCGTAACCCAACATTGGGCGGCAATTAAACTTCCGAACGTTGGGTTACGGCTCGCCCAAAGGCATGCGATAGTTAAGCCCCAATGATTTTGCGAGCCTAACCCAACCTACAATTAAGCTATCTTACGAGTTTAGTAGGCGAAATCGTCATCAACTATTTCTTCGTTTTCGTAAGCTTTTCGCTCACACTGATAACAATGATAGCCAATGTCAAAATCTTCCGTAGGCCATCCATTATAAATCGCAGGTGAAATGTATTGGGTAAACAAGTAATGGCCTCCAACAAATGCGCCACATTTTGCACAGGAGTTCGCAAAATAATTTTCACTTAGCGTTTTACTATATTGATTTTTTAATTTCACTCCTTTTGATTTTGCGAAATTTACTTCCTCGCTTGTAAACCTTCTTGGATCTAAATGACTTGAGCCACGCACAACTTCTTTGCTTCCAGAGATATAAGCAACCTTCATAGGTTCATTGCATTTCCAGCAAGCCCCTTCGATGATCGTCATTGTTGTTTTTTGTTGAAAATAACCGCAAACCGTACACTTAGGACTGTAACAAGTACCCACATAATCGGGATAAATAGCTTTATTTTCTAAATTATCGATGTCTTTGTCTGATGTAAGGTTGATCTGAATAAGAATGATGTTATTTTCTTTGTAATACTTTAAGGCATTTTCTTCAGGTTTGTGAGTTACCACAATCTCAACTACTGCGAAAACATTCTCTTCGTTGTCAAATAATGCAATGTCTGGTTGGCAAACTGTCAAGTTATGTTCAACTTTAACTGCTTTAATTTTCTTTAACAAGTTACCCGAATGTTCAATCCCGCAGAATGTACAATGCCACGAAATTGGTAGTGGTTGATTTATTGTGATGTGTTGTTGAATTTTATTTGCAAGTAAATTCTTGAATGAATAGTGCAAAGCCGTTTCAGGTGTGCAGTTAGGTGTTAACGCATGATGGGCAAAATGAGGTCGTTTAGTCCCTTTGCCTGTTTTGCCACTTTTTCTAAGAATTAATTCTGCCTTACACACGACACAAAAATAGTCGTTACCTTTTTCAGCGCCATTCGCTTTAATCAGGTTTCCGTCTTTATCTGTTGCAATTGTGTAAAGAATTGTTGACATTTTTTAAGTAAAATTTAGACGAATAGACTGCATTTCATGCACCCGATTTGGTGAGTAAAACGCACCCTAAATCGCTACTCAACAAAAAAACTATAATGCCAGAAGATGCTCCCCCGCCCAAAGATGCGAAATCCGCTCACGGTCACGAATAACCCTGACTTTCGCGCCATCAACCATAATCTCAGCAACCCTTGGCCTGGAGTTGTAATTGGAACTCATGCTGAATCCATACGCGCCGGATGAACGTATCGCCAACAAATCACCTTGGTTAATCTTTAACGCTCGGTCTTTGCCCAGAAAATCGCCTGTTTCACACACAGGCCCGACTATGTCCCACTGTTGCTCGATTGCATCACTCCGCTTGGTGACTGGAATAATCTCCTGCCACGCACTGTACAAAGACGGGCGCACCAGATCATTCATGGCTGCATCAACGATGGCAAAATTTTTGTGCGGCGTGGTTTTTAGGTATTCGACTTGAGTCACTAAAATACCGGCATTACCGACGATAGCCCGTCCTGGTTCGAGCAGGATTTCATAGTGCTGATTGCCTAAACGCGCCAAAATCGCTTGGATGTATTCGGACGGCTCTGGCGGTTGTTCGTCTTTGTAGCAAATACCCAGGCCGCCACCCAAGTCGATATGGTGGAGGTGGATACCTTCAGCTTCAAGGGCATTGACCAACTCTAGCACCCGATCCAAGGCATCCAGAAATGGCCTGGTTTCCGTCAACTGTGAACCAATATGGCAATCTATGCCGACAATCTCAACATTGGACATAGCCGCCGCACGACGGTATTCAGACAAGGCTTGGTCAATATCAATACCAAACTTGTTCTCTTTCAATCCAGTGGAAATATAGGGGTGCGTTTTGGCATCCACATCTGGATTCACACGAAACGAGACAGGCGCGATAACATCCAACTGGTTAGCAAGGATATTAATCCGATCCAGTTCGCAGCTGACTTCGACATTAAAGCAGCGGATTCCGGTTTTAAGCGCTGCCAGAATTTCATCTTCACGCTTGCCGACACCGGAAAAAACAATTTTTTTAGGATCACCACCCGCTGCGATAACCCGTTCCAATTCACCCAAAGACACAATATCAAATCCAGAACCCAATCGCGCCAGCAGGTTCAAAATGGCGATATTGGAATTGGCTTTTACCGCGTAGCAAATAAGGTGTGCCTGTTCACCAAAAGCCTTATCAAAGGCGTTCCAATGGCGTTCTAATGTTGCCCGTGAATAAATATAACAAGGGCTGCCGTGTTGGTAGACGATGTCCTGTACGGAGATGTCTTCAACGAATAATTCATCGTTGCGGTAGTTAAAATAATCCATTGCTATTGTTCTGTTGTTGGTTGCTTGATTTCCGGTTGCGGCGGTGGCTCTGGCTTTGTTGCCTGTTTTGGCTCAAGGTCTTTTGTTTCAGGATCGGGTTCGGCGTAAACAGGCGGCTTATCAGTCGGCAAATACAAGGGCCCAGGTTGCCCACAAGCCGATAACATTAAGCTCAACAACACCAACGTAAAACTGTAGTCTTTCATACATCCATCAACATTTAGCCATAATTGGCGGCATGATAAGCTGAAATGCAACAAAAGACATTAGAAAACAACACCGGATAGGCTTTTATAACGTCCAAAGTATTTTTCATCCCTATTTTTTTCATCGTCAATACAAGCAGCGTCAACCTGGGAAACAAGGCTTATTTAAGGGCGGCCAATATCGCTTTGCGATTGAGTGATGGGACTAAAATAGAAATAAAATCATAAACATAATCACGCAAAAAAGCATCGCGGCGCAAACCCAGATAGGTGGTACTGGCGGGGAACAGATGGCTGGCATCCAGCATCCGCAGATTTATATCGCGTTCTGGATTGTACGCCATCACTGCCAGCAAGCCGATACCCAAACCCAGATTCACGTAAGTTTTAATGACATCGGCATCAATAGCGGTCAACACCACATTCGGCTCAAGTCCAGCTTGATTGAACACGCGCTTGACGAGCGAACCACCCGTAAAGGCAAAGTCATAAGTAATCAGTGGATAACTAGCGATTTTTTCCAGGGTAAGCGGGGCATCATCCAGCAAAGGGTGGCCTTCTGGCGCAATAATACAGCGATTCCACTGATAGCAAGGCAAGCACAGGAGGTTTTCGTAGCTGCTAATGGATTCCGTTGCAACACCAATATCAGCTTCGCCACTCGCAACCTGTTCAGCCACTTGCATTGGATTGCCCTGATGGATGGTCAGCGCAACACCAGGGTAATCGTGCATGAATTGTTTGACGGCAATCGGCAGAAAATAACGCGCTTGGGTATGCGTCGTCGCAATAGTCAACGTACCCTTAGCTTTTTGGGTGAACTCCTCGCCAACACGCTTGATATTTTCCAACTCACGCAGCACACGTTCGGCGAGATTCACGATAATCTTCCCCGGTTCGGTAATGCCGATCAGCCGTTTGCCGTTACGCTGAAAAATTAGCAATTTAAGTTCTTCTTCCAACAACTGAATCTGCCTACTCACCCCAGATTGAGAAGTATGCAGCGCATCAGAAGCATTCGAGACACTCAAGCCTTGGCGGACTATTTCACGGATGTAGCGTAATTGGATCAGGTTCATTATTCATCCATGGAATTGTTTTATGTGGATACCTAAAAGCAGGAATTGGTACGCATTACATTTGCAATCGAAATCACATCGCAAAAAACCTTTCTTTATGACTAAATGGCATAAGCATAGCATAACATATTATTAAAATATAGAATGTGCCGCTGGTATAGTGCCGCAATTGCACGCATTTAACAGGAATTATTGGCTATGAATTGGATGTACTCGGTTTCGGGATTTGCAGTGGGGCTATTGGTCGGCATTACTGGCGTTGGCGGAGGCTCTTTGATGACACCCTTGCTGGTGTTTTTGTTCGGCTTTAAAGCGTCCGTCGCAGTAGGTACTGACCTCTTATATGCCGCTATTACAAAGACGGGCGGCGTATTCGTACATCATGGCAAACATGGCTCAGTAGACTGGCGAATCGTCGGTTGGCTTGCGTCAGGCAGTTTGCCTTTTGCAGGACTAACCCTGTATGTCATCAAACAACTTATGGCGGTAGGCACGGAAACCACCGGAATGATTACCTACTCACTTGGTATCGCACTGATATTGACTGCCTGTGCATTGTTAATACGTGCCGTATTATTGAAAAGAGCTAAAGCCAAAGGGGAAATCGACGACGATCACAGCAACATTGTCAATGCCGGACGTTTCCCGCCGAGCCTGGAAATACCCGCTACCATACTTACCGGCGCTGTGTTGGGCGTGCTGGTTACCTTATCGTCCGTGGGGGCTGGAGCGCTGGGAACGGTAGCCTTGATGTTCTTATATCCACGTATGACGACACTAAAAATTGTCGGCACCGACCTCGCCCATGCCATCCCACTAACCGCTTTAGCTGGCTTGGGGCATCTTAGCCTAGGCAATGTTGACCTAATGCTATTGGTTAGCTTACTGATTGGCTCATTACCCGGCATCTGGATCGGCAGCCACCTTAGCGCAAAAATTCCTGAGCATTATTTACGCCCTGCCCTGGCTTCGGTATTGCTGCTCATCGGACTGAAGTTTGTTACGCAGTGATATAACTATATTATTTCATCCAGGCTTGCCCAAATAGCTATCACGCATGACCCTCAAAAACCAAAACAATACGTGTTCCACCTTTGGCGTTTTTGCGGCCAAGCTCAAGGCGGGCTTTGTGTAAGTCGGCAATTTCTTTAACTATGGCTAAGCCCAAACCGCAACCATTGCCTGGACTACTCGGAATACGGTAGAAGCGCTCTAGTACCTTGTTTTTTTCAGCTTCCGGAATACCTGGGCCGTCATCTTCAACCACTAACATAGAAGAGGTAAGCCTAACAACAATATGGCCATTGCTGTAGCCGTATAAAATGGCATTATCCAGGAGATTAACCAGCACCTCCCGCAACAAAGCCTCGTCACCTTGGACAGGCACAAACTGTTCGGTGCATTCAAAACTCAACTCTATTTGCCGTTGCAGGGCTTTAGGCACCCAGTCTATGCAGGTAGTCCTGACCAACTGAAAGAGATCGACCATTTTGAATTCATTCATGCCATCGATAGGCTCGGATTTCGCCAAGACCAAAAGTTGGGTCACGGTATGCGAGAGCCTGTCTGCGCTATTCTGCATTTGCAGCAAGGCGGGTTTCATCGTGCCGATATCTTGCTCACGCAACGCTCGTTCCGCTTGGATAACAAATCCAGCCAACGGCGTACGTAATTGGTGCGCGGCATTAGCAATAAAGCGTTGTTGGGCGGCGATAGCATGGGCCAAACGTGCTAGCAAGTCGTTAATGGTATCGGTAAGTGTCCGCACTTCCGAAAAAACATGAGTTTCTGCAATCGGGCTTAAATCTTTGGGAGACCGTTTTGCGATTTCATTAGCAAGAACATGCAGCGGTTTTAATCCTCGTTTTAAGCCCACCAGCAAATAAAGGCTAGCAATTAATATCAGGACAATTTGAGGGATCAGGTCAGCCAACAAAATATCCGTCATCATTTCCTGGCGCTTATTCAAGGTCTCCCCTACGTGGATGAAAAAAACATCCTGTGTCTCTTTTTTTAGCACACGCATGGACACTACCCGGACAAGTTCACCCCGAATTTTGCCTTTAAAAAAAATAGGCTTCGACCAATCAGCGGGGTTTACAGGTTCTGGTACGATACTATCTCCCGCCAACAATCCTTTTTCAGCAGAGTTGATTTTAAAATAAGTCTTGTCCAGATCATCCCATTTAACAATTTCCAACGCGGCAAGGGGTAGTTCAACGGAAACTTTGGCATCCTTAACCTTGATTTCTTGCGCTAAAGCCCTTGCAGAATCCAGAAGCCAGCGGTCGTAGGTCTTATCGACATAATGCAACGTAACAAAATAGGACAAGACTGTCTCAATAGAGACAAACAAAATGAGGGGTATAATGAGGCTGACAAGTATACCTATTTTAAGGCTTTTACTTTTAGGCATGGGCTACCTCAAGCATATAGCCTAGTCCACGCAATGTTCGTATAACCATCCCATAAGGCTCTATGCGTTTTCTAACCCGATGAATGTAAACTTCAATGGCATTGTCAGCGAGGCTGTCACCTTCTGAAGACAAGCGTTGTGCAAGCCGATCCTTACAAACTACCTTGCCAGCCTGTATCAAAAGTAATTCCAATACTGCGTATTCACGCGGCGACAGTTGCATGGGTTCGCCATCGATTAAAATCTGATTGTCACGGGTATTCAGGCTTAAACGCCCGATCACAATATCATTTTGAAACCCCCCGTAACAGCGCCTGATTAAGGCATGAATGCGGGCTTCTAACTCTTTAAGCTCAAAAGGCTTGGTCATATAGTCATCGGCACCTTGTTCAATACCTTTGATCCTGTCATTGATACCGTCACGGGCCGTTAAAATTAATATCGGCTTGGGGACTTTACGTAGCCGCAACTTACGTAACAAATCCAAACCATCCATATCCGGCAATCCCAAGTCCAGCACGATCAAGTCAAAATCTTGCGCCAACAACAAATGCTCCGCGTAAGCACCTGTTGTTACAGAAGTTACGGTATAGCCACTATTACTCAAAGTATGGAATAATCCATCTGCCAACACGGCATCATCTTCCACTAGCAAAATATTCATATATTCGATGAAGCTTTCCTGAAAGGTTATTGAAAGGTTGAGCCTTTACACTAAGTACATGTTAGACGGAATTTAAGCTATGATGAAAGTGATTTAATTTGTAAAAAATGATTTTGATACGATACTATTAAGCCATATAATTTAACTGCTACGCAACCCAAGAAAAATACATTATGAAATCGTTTGATAAATTATTATTGGAAAATAAAGCTTGGTCTGAAGAAAAAAAAGCGGTAGACCCCGAATTTTTTTTAGCAATGGCAAAAACACAAACTCCAGAATTTCTCTGGATAGGTTGCTCGGATAGCCGCGTACCTGCTGAAATTATCGTCAATGCTGAGCCTGGCGAAATTTTTATTCATCGCAACATCGCTAATCAGATAATCGAGACCGATTTTAATTGCTTGAGCGTCGTGCAATATGCAGTTTCCGTGCTAGAGGTTGAACATATTATTGTTTGTGGGCATTACAATTGCGGCGGTATTAGGGCAGCGCTGGACAAACAAAGCCCCAATTTGGTTATTACCAACAAGTGGCTGATGCATATAAAGGATATTTATCGTTTCCATAAACAGGAAATTGATGCGTTGCCGACTGAAGACCAACGTGTTAACCGACTGGTCGAACTCAATATCATCGAACAGGTGAAGACTTTATCGCACACCTCAATCATCCAGAATGCTTGGTATAAACACCAAAGACCGACAATACACGGTTGGGTGTATGGGCTTGCAGACGGTTTACTCCATCCACTTGTTACGCTGTACCCAGACACTGAAATTGATCCAATCTATAAATATGATTTTCAAACTAGCTGAAATAAATACCAGATGATACATAAGCATATCGATTTTTATATTAGCCATTTAAAAAGCGACATTCCTGCCGGAATCGTGGTTTTTTTGGTCGCCCTGCCGCTTTGCCTTGGTGTTGCCTTGGCTTCCGGTGCCCCGCTGTTTTCAGGATTGATCGCTGGCATGGTGGGCGGACTGATCGTTTCCTGGGCCAGCGGTTCCCAACTCAGTGTTTCAGGCCCTGCTGCTGGACTCACCGCAATTGTATTTAACGCTATTGAAAGCCTGGGTAGCTATTCTGGTTTCTTGGTAGCCGTTGTGCTTGCCGGTTTTCTCCAACTCCTATTCGGATTCCTGAAAGCTGGTGTAATCAGCGCCTACTTCCCTACTTCTGTTATTAAAGGCATGTTGGCGGCAATCGGCTTAATATTGATCATAAAGCAAATCCCCCACGCCCTCGGCTACGATGCCAGCTTTGAGGGCGACGAAAGCTATATGCAAGAAACAGCCCAGACAGCTTTTGGTGGGTTACTTGGTGCGCTAAAATTCATTTCGCCAAGTGCTGCAGTAGTGAGTGCAGTGGCATTACTGATTTTAATGCTGTGGGAAACGGCTTTGGTAAAGCGCATAACCTTCTTAAGAATTATCCCTGGCGCATTGGTCGCCGTGCTTTGGGGCATCATCTACAATATTGTAATCCTGGAAATAAGGCCAGAATGGGCGATTTCAGAAAAACATTTGGTGTCATTACCGACCACAGACAACCCTCAAGATTTCATTCAGTTATTTTCCTTCCCTGATTTCAGCTTTTTGTTGAATGCCCAAACTTATACGATAGCAGCAACATTAGCCATCATTGCCAGCCTGGAAACTTTATTAAGTTTGGAAGCCGTTGACAAACTAGATCCAATGAAACGTGTTGCACCAACCAACAGGGAACTAAAAGCCCAGGGTATTGGCAATATGCTCAGCGGCATGATCGGTGGCATTCCGATAACCGCTGTGATTGTTCGAAGCTCCGCTAACATCAATGCTGGCGGCCATACTAAAGTATCTGCTTTCACGCACGGGACTTTGCTGTTGTTAAGTGTTATGTTTTTTGCCCGCTACCTTAATCACATCCCTTTGGCCTGTCTTGCAGCGATCTTGCTACAAACCGGTTACAAGTTGGCAAAACCTAAACTGTTCTTCGAGTTTTTTAAAAAAGGCGCTAACCAACTTATTCCTTTTATGGCGACCATCATCGCAATCCTCGTTACCGATTTATTGAAAGGTATTGTGGTTGGCCTGTTGATCGGCCTCTACTATGTCATTCGAGCCAACCACCATGCCGCCATCTCACTAACGCAATCAGGCAATAATTATTTATTGCGGCTAAATAAGGATGTCACTTTCCTTAACCGCGCGCTATTAAGAAAATTTCTTGATCAAATCAATGAAAACAGTTTTCTAGTTATCGATGGTTCGAAAACCCAGTTCATCGACCACGACATCTTGGAAACTATTGAGGATTTTATTCAGGGCGCAAGCGACACCAACATAACTGTTGAAACCGTTGACTTGCAAGGTAAGGAAAAAATCCAATTCACAAGGAACCAATAGAATTGTTTACCGAAATAAATATTTTGGATATGGCACATGTTTTCAATCAATAATCCCAAAATAATCATACGGTACGCCTTGCTGATTGCCATATTGATTTTTTACGACTTTTTTTGGGATTTGTTGTTATCGTTGCTCCATTCTTTGGTAATGTTGCTGCATTATTTGTTCGAATTCTGCGAACATACGCTCGACCAATTCATTGGGCATATCTTCCGTACTGATCCCCGCACCACTGAGATAATTGTCTTTTATGTTATGGCTTTTGCCATAGGCTTTATTGTCTTTAGGGTGATAATGGCTTTGCCGGAATGGTACCGCAATATCTGTGACCGATTAACTGATTATTGGCATCAAGAAAAAACAAAGGCATTAAGTAACTGGCGCAGGCAACCATTCATCAAAAAAATCAAATGGGGATCCGTCTTCTTAACAAGCTCACTTTTTATGGTGCTTTGGGTTTTTAGCTGATGAAATATCGCTCAAGGATACAAATAAGCCAAATTGAAACCAGCGCCAATACCAATTCACAAGCTGCAACACCGACCATCGGATAACGATTTCCTTAATGGCTTGAGGCTGCGACTGATGGCCTTGCATTTTGACTACGCTTGCTGTAGCGCTTAAATGTAAAAAAACCACAATCTTTTTGGAATTTGTAAATATGAATAAGTTTAGGACTAAAGCATCAGCCAAACTGGGCATTGTTGTTGTGTGGTTTTACACAATGGCAAACTGGCATAGCTAACTCATCACATCTTATGGGTAGTAATCTCAATTCCCGCCTGCTGATACTGCCGATAACGATTTCTACCCCATACTTTGGTTTCTTCGCTGTTATCCAGTATTTCAAGTATACGTTTGGCTTGCTGAAAATCTTGCGGGCATTCTGACGACAGGTTAATCACGGTCTGTTGCCAGTGTTCAGGTGGCTGGCTTGAGCCTATCAGCACAGTATTTTCAAGTGTGGGCAATTCGCCCGTGTAAATTTGATGCGGAATAAAACTACCTGCCCTGAATGTCCAGAGCAGGTCGTCGATGAGTTGGCTTTGTTCTAATGAATCGGTGAGTACGTAAGCAAAAGAGCCGCTGCGGTAGGCTTTTTCTATCAGTTTGCAAGCAAACAAATAGCGTTCTTGGGTTATTTCCGTCGGCAGTACATAAAAGCTGATTTCTGGCACACGGCTAACCTAGGACGCTGCCCGGTCAATGAGATATTGGCTTAACAAGGGTACGGGACGGCCTGTTGCGCCTTTGAATTGTCCCGTCCGCCAAGCTGTACCTGCAATATCCAGATGCGCCCAGCGGAAGTTTTTGGCGAAGTGCGACAGGAAACAGGCGGCGGTGATCGTACCTGCATCTTTGCCGCCAATGTTGGCAAGGTCGGCAAAATTGGATTTAAGCTGTTCCTGATATTCTTCCCACAGTGGTAAGCGCCAAACGCTGTCACAAGCCGATTCTCCGGCTTTGATTAGGGCATTGCACAGCTCGTCGTCGTTACCAAGCAGTCCACTGGGAACACGTCCCAAAGCGACCAAACAAGCGCCAGTCAAGGTCGCCAAATCAATGACCACATCAGGATTGTATCTTTCGGCGTAAGTCAGTGTGTCGCAAAGTATTAAGCGGCCTTCTGCATCGGTGTTCAAGATTTCGATGGTTTTACCTAACATGCTGGTGACAATATCGCCAGGTTTGTTGGCATCGCCATCAGGCATGTTTTCTGATGAGGGTACCAAGCCCACGATATTGAGCGGCAATTGCATTTTTACCGCTGCCAGCAACGTACCCATGACGGCTGCACCGCCGCACATGTCGTATTTCATCTCGTCCATGCCTGCACCGGGCTTTAATGAGATGCCGCCAGCATCGAAAGTTAAGCCTTTGCCCACTAAAACAATAGGCTTGCCATCTTTTTTGCCGCCTTGGTATTCCAGGGCGATCAATTTGGCAGGTTGACGGCTACCGCGTGAAACCGACAGAAAAGAACCCATGCCGAGTTCTTCCATTTCCGCTTCTTCTAGGATTTTTACGATGAGTCCTGGATGAGTTTTGCCGAGTTCAACAGCTTGCTCAGCCATGTAAGTCGGAGTGCAAACATTACCAGGAAGATCGGCGAGCGCTTTGGTAAGGCTAACGCCTTCGGCAATTGCCAAGCCTTGGATTAATCCTGATTGCGCTGAAGCAAGCCCACTATCTGGGGTAGTGATGATTACTTTTTGCAGTTTACTCTCGGTTTCCTTGTCGGATTTGAGGGCGGTAAACTGGTAGCTGGCATCGTTGAACACTTCGACGATTTGGCGGACATTCCATTGCAGATTACTACCTTCAACGGCAACATCCGCAAGGCCACAAACAACGGATTTAATGTAAGGTTTTTTTAGGCTCAGAACCGCAGCTGACAATGCTTTCCGGTAATTTTTTGGCGATAAAGCCTTGTTTTCACCTAATCCAACCAATAATACACGTTCAACTTTGCTATCGGGAATCACATTCATCAAGACAGTTTCGCCAATCTTACCGCTAATATCACCACGGCTAATAACTGTCGCGATTGTGCTTTGCAGCTTATCCGAAAGACCTGCCCCAGAAGGAATGAATTGCTGGTTCTGATACTGATTC
>JABFSV010000080.1 GCA_013140405.1 Methyloglobulus sp.
GACAAAAAGACTGGTGCTGAATATTTTTACACAACTATTGACGAGTTGATTGCCAGCGGTTGGGCGGTTGATTAGTTTAGTACGAACCCCAACACGATATCGATCGTTTATTTGTTGGGGTTCACATGTTCACCCCAACCTACGAACTTGGTTTAGATGTCAGTTTGGACGAACCTGTATTTCATTTATGTTACTGCACCCTAACCCAGCAGAGCCAAATCTAATGTTATTACCGTTTATTTGGCATTTAGATTGCCCACCAGAAACGGTTGGAAAGCAGTAAAAATCTACTGTTCCTAATGTTGTTTTGTTTGCATCAAGAGCTATTAAGTTTCCAAACCAAGAATCAAGTTCTTTCCCAGACTTGTTTTGAAATATTCCATCATAGAAATTACAACCCGATCTTGGTATTGCTAAACTACTGCCATTTAAATTAAATCTATATGTGCCTGTGGCACATCCTGAAATAATAAAGGCAAGCATAGTAACTGTTAATTTTATGTTCATAATGCCTTATTAAGGTGTTTTTGTTACAACGACCTTTCCGCTCTATTTAATTTGTTGATAGATAGCATCGGATCAATTCTGAGCGGGGAGTCGCTATTTTTGCGAAAGCTTGTTCTGAGGACTTCCTGTCCAAACAAGCGGCAAAAACTTAACGCGACCGCTAATGCCTTCGGCTGCCCCAGCCGTTCCTTACGACTACGCTCAGGACAGGCCCTGCTACTCTCGCTTCATACCCAACAAGGGGTATGAAGCATCGTTGCGCAATGACTCGACGCGATGTCGGAAATGCTGCTCATTTTCACTTCGCAAACAACGCTTCGTGAAAACACACAGCCCTATCCCTTCTGGGGACTAAAAATCTTCACTCCGCTAACGCTACGTTTCCAAGATTTTCAGCGTAAGCAGGGCAATTATTCCAATTATAACTTTGCGACCCTGGTGATATTTTTACAACGCCACATTCAACACAAGCATTTTTGCAATTGAAGCCGTTTAATGTTTCTACAACTCCTGGAATGCTAGCGTACTCCAAAACCAACGTAACTTTCTTTCCTAAAACGCTACAATCGTAGTTTCTGTTTTCTGGTTTATTCATTTCAAAATATCCTTATATGTTTTGGGTTAGACATCCTTGTAAAAGGCAAAGTCACAAATACAGGTAAGGTTGCACTGCAAGCTATCCCTGACAGTTTTGATAATATCACATAACGACTTATGTAGAGCTATAGGATGTGCTGAACGAAGTGAAGCGCATCGTTCGCGATTGATGCGCCTCGCTTATTGCTCGGCACATCCTATGGCGCTGGGTGCAGCTGAGGATAATTTGAGTGCGGTGGGGCTATTGCCATGATGCCCAATTAGCTTTGGATAAGTTCTTTTGTATGATCCTCACATAGCGTTTTAACTCTACGCACCTCTACTAACGTCCCTGGATTTCCGCATACCTCGCAGGTTTTTGCCGAACATTCTTCTGCTTCGCGTTTCAATGCAGCCACCTCGTCGCTTATGGCTAGAGGCGAGTTTTTCAGATAGAAACGTAACGAGCCGCATTTCTGTTTGACCTGGATGGCTTCCGGCCATTCATCACTTTGCGGTTCGAACCCTGCCGCCCTAGCCACATCTTCGATTTTTTGCGAAAGCATACAGATCAAATCGAACCAACCGCTGTCGCATTCAAATCCAAAGGACATCAAGGATTCCTCAATGGGCTTTACACGTCCTCTGTACAGATACGGAAATGCGTCAAAGAGTTGTTGTGTTTTCTCTGGTGTCATTTAACTCTAGTCAGTTGTAGTCAAGGGTGCATTCCATACACCAAAATAAACGGTGTTTTAAGAATCATTACCATGTCGTTTTTAGTGCAAAATGCAATACATGGTTTTACTTTTTTACCAGTTCTTTGCCTGTGCAAATTATCAAATATCTTAAGCCTACGCTGTCACCTTTGATAAATCGTGTGGCGGAAGAGCGCAATATACATAAAGCCGCTGAGAAACTTCCAGATAAAACGTAAAACGGTAGCTTTTTGATTTCAAATCTTGATTTATCGACAATCAACGCATAAAAAAGAACCACCTCGTGGTTTCTTTTATTTCTGTATTGACAGAAATAAAAGAAACTGTATAATCTAGCTATGATCTTAAATCCCGTCGCACAACGCTTTGTCTTGCACTGGGGAGAAATGGGTTCGAAATGGGGTGTCAACCGCACGGTTGCCCAAATCCATGCCTTGCTCTACCTCATCGGCAAGCCTATGCCTGCGGATGAGATTACCGAAACATTAGGGGTGGCGCGTTCCAATGTCAGCAATAGTTTAAAAGAATTGCAGAACTGGAACCTGATCCAGGTCGTCCACATCATGGGCGATAGGCGGGATCATTTCACGACATCCACCGATGTCTGGCAATTATTTAAAACTGTGGTACAAGAACGTAAGGAACGGGAATTTGATCCAACCATCATAGCGTTGCGCGATTGTCTGGCTAGCCCTGATTTGGACAAGGAAGAGGCGGGCGCACAAGATCGAATCAAGGAAGCGTTGGTTTTTATGGAAGCCTTTTCAACGTGGGGAGAACAGATGCTGAAACTGGAACCGAGTACCTTGATGAAAATGATGAAACTGGGCAGCAAGATTAAGGATTTATTGTTGCTGATGAAATGACGGTTTTTTTCACTTTTTTATTTCTGTTTTAACTGAAATAACTGACCATACGGGAAATTCTATGAGTACGACTTATCCGCTCACTATCTACTTTGATGCCTCATGTCGTTTATGTAACAGCGAAATGCTAAACATCAAGTTGCATGATTCAGCAAACCAGCTGGTTTTGATCGACTGCTCTGCCCCCGATTTTGACGATACGGTTTGTAAGGTCAATAACATCAGCCAAACCGCCATGATGAATCGGCTTCATGCCCAAGATACCAACGGCAACTGGTTGGTCGGTGTTGCCGCATTTGAAGTGATTTATCAAACCGTCGGGATGGCTTCCATTGCAAAACTCTGGGGCAGCCCCTTCACCCGACCCTGGGCAGAACGCTTGTACCCGTGGGTCGTGCGGCATCGTTACACCTTGTCAAAGATCGGCCTATCTGAGTTGTTCGGCTTATGGAGTAAATATGCGGCAAGGAAAGCGGAAAAACACAGCCGTTTATGCAGCGAAGGACGCTGCAATGTCAGCGATTAACCTTTTTTAAGGAGAACATTATGAAAATATTAGTCTGTGGCGCATCCGGCTTTGTTGGCCGACATTTAACATCCGCATTAGCAGCGACAGGCCACACAGTCGTTCGCGGCATTCGCAAACCTTCGCAACCTGATGACATCAAGGTCGACTTTTGCAAAGACACGACCAAAGAAGCTT
>JABFSV010000529.1 GCA_013140405.1 Methyloglobulus sp.
ATGATTACCCGTACCCATTTTGCCGATTTCCTGGTCTCGCAGAATCATGTTTCTAGCCAACAAGAAGCGTTTGACCGCTATTTAGCTAAGGGTAAGCCTGCTTATGTGGCGACTGTCTGGGCGGAGTTAGAGTTAGCGGTTAACTGGATTACCCAATCGGGCGGCATAGCCGTATTGGCACATCCGCTGCGCTACAAATTGACGGCGAATTGGATGAAACGCGTGCTGACCGCATTCAAGCAAGCGGGAGGGCAGGGGATTGAGGTGGTGACTGGTCGTTGCAATGCCGATGAAATTAAATTAGCGGCTAAATACGCGAATGATTTTGAATTGACTGGTTCTGTCGGTTCCGACTTTCACAGTCCGGCGAACCCGTGGGTTGAGTTGGGAAGGCTTGCGTCATTGCCCACTAATATTAAACCTGTATGGGAGCTATTCGGTCAGAAAGCGCCAAGCATTTAGCTGCCATTCATAATCAGTATGTTAGGCTAATGCAAGTATTAACAATGGGGGTTCAATAATGGATGCACTCGATCAAATAACGGCAACTTTGGCTATGACTATGGGCTTGGCCTGGGCTAGTGGGATCAACCTGTACGCCACTTTGCTGACTTTGGGTTTTCTTGCCAATAGCGGTAATATCGACTTGCCTCCGGATTTACAGATTGTGGCAAACCCTTTGGTTATGGGGGCTGCGGGGATCATGTATTTTGTTGAATTCTTCGTCGATAAAACCCCAGGTGCGGATTCTGGCTGGGATGCGATACATACTTTTATCCGCATTCCTGCTGGTGCGATGCTGGCGGCTGGTGCAGTGGGAGACTTGAATCCTGCCGTTGAAATTGCCGCCGCGTTGCTGGGCGGTAGTCTTGCGGCAGGAACACATGCCACCAAAGCCGGTACGCGAGTGCTGATTAACACCTCGCCGGAACCGTTCAGCAACTGGTTTGCCTCGGTCGGGGAAGATGTTGTGGTGGTCACTGGTGTTTGGGCGAGCATCAATCATCCGGTTTCGTTTTTAATTGCACTCGTACTGTTTGTGATCTTGATGATCTGGCTACTGCCCAAGATTTGGGTGGGCGTAAAAAAAGTTTTTCGCTTTATCCTGGCTTGGTTTCGCAAAGAACAATCCCCTGCCGATCTTAATCTTCCACAATAACACTTTGCCTATTGACTACAACGGCGGATTCGCGTCTAATGGCGATCTTTTGTACGTCCGCCCAGGTAGCTCAGTCGGTAGAGCAGAGGACTGAAAATCCTCGTGTCGACGGTTCGATTCCGCCCCTGGGCACCATCCATATGAGTTTGACGCACTCAAGTTCACGTTTCATTATTTGCAAATGCCCAGGTAGCTCAGTCGGTAGAGCAGAGGACTGAAAATCCTCGTGTCGACGGTTCGATTCCGCCCCTGGGCACCATGCCTTCCCCGAACCTCGTTAATATTGGCCTTTTGGTCATTTCAATTAAAAATTCATGGATTAGCTGTTGCCAGAAGCGAGTATTTACACCTAAATCTCAGCTGTTTCTATGGCAAACCCCAAAAACAGATAGTAAGATTGTGTTGTCGCACGACAATCAGATAGTCAAATTTGGTAGAATGCAATCCTGGTTAATTACGTAGAAATTCATGTTACGCAAAATTTTAATCGCTAATCGCGGTGAGATAGCCGTCCGTATTATCCGTGCCTGTGCAGAAATGGGCATACGTTCGGTGGCAATTTATTCAGAAGTAGATCGTTTCGCCCTCCATGTCAAGAAAGCCGATGAGTCTTATTGTATAGGGACTGAGCCTTTGGCGGGTTATCTCAATATCTATGCGTTGGTGGATTTGGCGGCGGCTACTGGATGTGATGCCGTGCATCCAGGCTATGGCTTTCTGTCTGAAAATGCCCAATTTGCCCGTGCTTGCAAGGAACGCGGATTAATTTTTATCGGCCCGGATGCCGATGTTATCCAGCGCATGGGTGACAAGACCGAAGCCCGAAATGCCATGATTAATGCTGGGATTCCAGTCACGCCAGGAACAGAAAATCTCGCTTCCGTTGAAGACGCACTTACCGCTGCGGAAAAAATCGGTTATCCGATTATGCTTAAGGCTACCTCTGGCGGTGGTGGTCGTGGTATCCGGCGCTGTGATAATGCCGATGACTTACAACGCAATTATGACCGCGTTATTTCCGAAGCAACTAAGGCATTCGGCAAAGCCGAAGTTTTCATGGAAAAATGCGTCATCAATCCGCGCCATATCGAAGTGCAGGTGTTGGCGGATCATCACGGCAATACCATACATTTATACGAACGCGATTGTTCTATCCAACGCCGCAACCAAAAACTGATCGAAATTGCGCCTTCTCCGCAACTGGATGAAGCGCAACGGCAATATATCGGTGGCCTGGCGGTACTTGCTGCTAAAGCAGTCAAATACACCAATGCCGGAACGGTCGAATTTTTGCTGGACAGCAACGACCGCTTTTATTTCATGGAAATGAATACGCGAGTGCAGGTTGAACACACCATTACCGAGACCATTACTGGCGTAGATATTGTCGAGGAACAAATCCGCATAGCCGCCGGATTGCCCTTAGGTTGCAAACAGGAGGACATCAGCCGGCGCGGTTACGCTATTCAATTTCGTATCAATGCCGAAGATCCCAAAAATGGTTTTTTGCCCAGTTTCGGGCATATTTCTCGGTATTATGCGCCAGGTGGGCCGGGTGTGCGTACTGATACCGCCATTTATACCGGTTACGATATTCCCCCCTATTATGATTCGATGCTGGCTAAATTGATCGTCAGCGCGACGACTTGGGAAGACACCATCAAGCGTGGTGAACGGGCGTTAAAAGACATGGGCTTGTTTGGGATTAAGACGACCATACCTTATTACTTGGAGATATTGCGGCACCCTGAGTTTCGCGCCGGATGCTTCAATACCGGGTTTATTGAGCAACATCCAGAACTGGTCAATTACTCGAATAAGCCTAGACCCGAGGTATTGGCGAGCGTAATTGCTGCTGTTATGGCAGCGCATACGGGGCTTTAACTAACAAAATTTTATTGACTGTTTTAAAGTGGCTATGCAAAAAATTTATATCACTGACGTAATATTACGCGACGCACACCAATCCCTAATCGCAACCCGTTTGCGGACTGACGACATGCTCCCAGGCTGTGCCATGCTAGATGACATCGGCTACTGGTCGCTGGAATGCTGGGGCGGTGCGACCTTTGATGCCTGTTTGCGGTTTTTGAAGGAAGACCCGTGGGAGCGCTTAAGCAAACTCAAGGACGCGTTGCCTAAAACTCGCTTACAAATGTTGGTGCGCGGACAAAACCTATTAGGTTATCGACATTATTCTGATGATGTGGT
>JABFSV010000432.1 GCA_013140405.1 Methyloglobulus sp.
AAACTGTAACGCAAATTGTGCAAACTGGTTTTGCGGCCTTTGCTTAGGCCACCGTACTTTTTTTCTTTGGTGACGATAAGGTCAATGGTCAATTCGTTAATGGCACGGGCTGGTTTAAGGATATAAGCAATAAATTCATTCAGGCCGTCATTTTGTGGGGCCGAAACCTGTGGGTTCAAGCTGTCCAGCCATTGCAGACAACTGGAGCCTGATTTCTTGCGTACTTCTTCAAGTCCACCATTCTGGTATGTCAGGCAGGCAGCGACGACATGTTTGCAGTTATATCCGATAGGGCAAGAACAACTCCCTTCAATATCCGCAGACCGGAAATCAGGTCGCCATACAATGCGGATATTTTGCTTGTACGGGCTGCTGGCGCTACCCTCAACGGTAGCATTCAGTTGTGTGAACAGCGCCCCTTCACTAGTGACCTTGCATTGGTCTACCAAACCTGTTTCGTAGTAATGCCTGCCGCGTTCATAAAAACTTGCACCACATTCCTTGATGATGTCGGAGCGGAGAAGCTTTTTTTCGTTGGTCATAACCGGTGCAGTAAGTTTGGAATAACCGATTATTGTACAATAGATAGCACTACAATAGCGGCAAGAAAACCGACCTTGGTGGACTTATCTGGAGCTAGGGAATTATTGAAGATGAATAAGGCATTATTTTGGGTGTTTATTGCATTCGCTATGAATCTGGCACACGCAGAATTGAAACAACCCGCGCAGCCGCAATCACTTGCGCCAGGATACAGCGACCTAAAATTTACCGCTCCCATACCTGGCAGTTATAAGCTACCCATTTTGGGGCAGGCGAGCGATGGCAATGTAATAGATAGTGACGGTCGTGAAACGACTTTACACAAGCTGATGAGCGATGCCGCCAATCCGGGCAAGATTGTTTTGCTGAGCTTTATTTATGCAACATGCAGCGACATCAATGGTTGCCCGTTGGCAACGGCAGTCTTTCATAAAATCAAAACTCGTTTGGGAAAAGAACCGGAATTGGCAAGCCATTTACGGTTAATCACCTTGAGTTTTAACCCTGAACACGACACGCCCGAGCGAATGAAGGCGTATGGCGCAACACTGCAAGGCAGGGGTGTGGAATGGCACTTCCTCACAACCCGCTCTGAAAAGGAACTTCAACCGATATTGACGGCTTACAAACAGACTGCCGAAAAAGTCTATGATGCCAGCGGGAAATTTACCAACACGTTCAGCCATAACTTGCGTGTTTACCTAATTGACCAACGCAAGCAGCTACGCAATATCTACAACACGGAGCTATTGCACCCCGATACACTAATAAGCGACATCAAGACCTTGCTACAGCCGCAAGCGAAAATTGCAGAATCCACCCCAAACAACCTCGATAAATCGGCTTTGTATGGCGCGGGTGATAACAAATTAGATTACCAAAACAAAGATTATCAAACCAAGTCGGTTGCACTTACCCGCCGAGAAGGGCAGCCTACCGATCTGCTTTTTACCATAAAACAACCGCCGTTAGGATTGCCTTCTGTTCCTGTTCCTAACAACAACCCCATAACCGCAGAAAAAATCAGCTTGGGACGCAAGCTGTTTTATGACCGCCGCTTGTCCATCAACAACACGTTTTCCTGCGCCATGTGCCATATCCCCGAACAAGGCTTCACCAGCAATGAGATGGCGGCGGCGGTCGGCGTGGAAGGCCGCACCGTCAGGCGCAACAGCCCTACGTTATATAACGTCGCTTATATGCGATCCTTATTTCATGACGGACGGGAAACCACGCTGGAAAACCAAGTTTGGGGGCCTTTTCTCGCTCGTAATGAAATGGCGAACCCCTCCATCGGTTATGTGATTGATAAAATCAAGAACAACCATGATTACGATGGTTTGTTTGAAAAGGCATTCAACAAAAAAGCTGGGATGGAAACCATCGGTATGGCGATTGCCAGTTACGAACGCACCTTGAATTCGGCGAATTCCCCGTTCGACCGCTGGTATTTCGGCAAAGATGATAAGGCAGTTAATGAGCAAGCCAAACGCGGTTTCGCTTTATTCACTGGCAAAGCGGGATGCAGCCAATGCCACACGGTTGATAAAGAAAATGCCTTATTTACCGACAATAAGCTGCATAACACCGGTATCGGCTACGCCGATGCCATGACCAAAACCGTTATGCCAATCCAAAAAGTGCAAGTTTCCCCTGGCGTTTATGTTGACGTAGACAACAAGCTGATCGCTTCCGTCGCAGAACCCAAAGCCAACGACCTAGGCCGCTACGAAGTCACCCAAAAACCGCAAGACCGCTGGCGTTACAAAACACCATCCTTACGAAATGTCATCCTAACTGCACCCTACATGCACAACGGCAGCATCGCCAGCTTGCGTGAAGTCGTGGAATTCTATAATCGTGGTGGCATTGCCAATGAAAACCTTGATCCGTTAATCAAGCTCTTGCATCTTTCCAGCGCGGAAATCGACGATCTCACCGTATTTTTGGAATCGTTAACGGGTGACAATACCGAAGAATTGGTTTCAGATGCGTTTGCTGCGCCAGTTGGGGATAGGGAATAATACGACAATACAATGAACATAATGTTAGAGCTTTACAAGCTCATCTTAATCCACAGTACTAACCCCATTCTAATAAACATATTGTAATAGGAAGTCAAAGTCGGACGGGGCATGTTGCCCCGTTCGTATGGTTTCCACGTGGTTCAGGAATGACGGTACAAGCAAAACGTATGTGACGGGGTTCAAACCCCGTCCCGCGCTGGGTCTATTGTCTATCATTTTTTGTTTATTTTGATAAACAATGAGGTTTGATTGCAATGGATTAACCTCAAAATCCCTTATCACTCAAATAAGAAAGATTTTGATAGACAAAACGCGCCGTGCTTACTGTTGGCTAGACTGTTAAAATGATGCTTTTGAGATATTTCGATAAAACCAGCAACTATCAGCAATGAAATACCTATTACTTGGGACTTCCGGTTGCCATTTGTGCGAAATGGCGGAGGAATTGATACATGAATGTCTTGTCGGCGAAGAGAGCATTACCGTTGAGCTTATCGACATCGCGGAACAAACCCAATGGCAAGAGGACTATGCCATGCTTATTCCGGTTTTGTTACACATACCAACCAATAAATCCCTTAACTGGCCCTTTACCAAAGAACAGGTTTTAACTTTTATTAAACAATATCATGACCAAACAATATCGAATTGAAAAAGACAGCATGGGCGAGTTGCAAGTCCCATCCGATGCCCTCTATGCCGCGCAAACCCAGCGTGCTATTGATAATTTCCCAGTTAGCGGCTTAGCAATGCCACCTGCTTTCATCAA
>JABFSV010000538.1 GCA_013140405.1 Methyloglobulus sp.
GCCATGATGGTTTTCTTTGGATCGCGGCCGTCTATAACCACACCGTTATCGCCTCCCTCCGGCAAGCGCCTGGAGCCATCTTCGAAGACATCATGTGTACGCCATAATTCCCACATGCCTTGGGCAAAATGCGGATATAAATGGCAGTGGAAAATCGAATCTCCTGGCGTTTGGTTTTTGTTACCGCTACGTCCCTTTACTAAATCATATTTTATTTGGTATGAAAAACCTTGCTGTGGTGCTATGGTCTGCGAATCCAGGTAGTTGGGATGCTCGCTGGCACTAGACAACCATTGATGGGCATGTAAGTGAAACACATGGGTTTCTTTTGGGCCCGCATGGGAATTCTGGAATTGAACCGGATCGTTAAGGTAACTGTGATGCACATTGGAAGGATCGTCATCATATTCTGCCAGTAATGCAGGATCGCCATTAGCCCAGGATTGCAGGAAAAACTCTTCATAGAAACAATCCACACAGTCTTTGGCAGGCCCTATCTCTTGTCGATTGGCGAGCAGGACAGTCCCCATCCCACTAGCCCCATAGTTGATACCGAAGCCATCACGTACACCAGCCAATTGTTTTGAATACGATAATTTCTTCTTTTTTTCTTCGTCAGTCGTGGCATCTTTTGCAAATTGCTCTGGTGACAAGATACTGAATTGCTTTTGGAAAACTGTTTTTAGTTCATCATGAAAAATAACAGTAAATTCCCGATGCGCCTGTTTCTTGTCAGGCTCAACAATAATGGCATCGAGTGGGCTGTACAGTAAATTGAAGGTGTTTCCATTTACCTTTTGCAATAGATTTAATACGGGCTTGCCATCTTTATATGCCGCTTCGTAATTGTAAAGGGCTGGCGCACGAGCCTGTTCTTTGGCGAGCTTGAGGTCGCTTTCTTTAACCGCACTGCGATACCAATGGCTGTCTTTAGGTTCTACGTTTACCGCACCAAACAAGCCATGCACTAAAGAACCACCGTCCCCTTCACCGCCAGAAGGGGCGGCTAGGCTGGCAAATTGGAATGTGCCTGTGCGTTCGGCACGCCAGCGATAAGTAATTGTTGTGTTGGGTGGAATGCTGCGCGTTCCTGACTTTTCGGGTGTCGCTGGATCAACAGTCGGCAAACCGGAAACCGCAATCGAGGCACAGCGTGTGGTTGGGCTGCCCTTAGCAGGATTTGTTTCCGACAGAGGTGCACAAGGATTATTACTGAGATTGCGGTCTTTTTCAGCAATATGAGCCGCCTCTTCCTCTACAGGAGCAACATCCTTTTCGTCGCTCTCAGGTCGTTTCGGATTCAGTAGATTGGTAAAAGTAACTTCCAGTATATCACCGACATTAGCCCGTAAAACCAATGGCCTGGGTCGTTTGTCGCTACGTAAGGTGACCTGCCCAGCACGTAACTCCTGAGTGCTATCTTTGCTTTGCACATCACTTTTTAGGGCAAAAATCATCCCATAAGGATCGTGCGAACCGAAACGATTGAAATAAATCGTATGATCCAATGCCACAACGTCGGCATGGATAACCCTTGCCGCATCCTTTGTTATAGGGTCGTGTCCACAGGAAGTTAAGGCCAATAGCAGAATTGTAAATAGCGTTAAAATTTTTCGGTTCATGGCACACCACCTCAAGCAATGCTTACACAATCAATTAATAATCCAGATGGAAAACTTCTGGCTGCCGTCAACTGATCCAGGGTTGGTGGATTCGATTCAGAAAAACTATAGCCGTTACATACGACTATACGTATTTTGGCCTTGAATTTTTTGGGCGAGCGCCAGGTAAAACTGCGCCATCCTGTTGACCATCTGCCTAAAGGTATATCGGTGGTTTGATGCAAGACTTCACGATGTTCAAGCGTACTGTTTTTTGCGTCGATAATATCGATAAGCGCAAAATCGTTGAGCGAAAAATCATTTTCACTGGATTCGCCAATCAGGAAGTCCCAACGTATCCTGACACCTGAGCCAACGTCCAGGCCATGAACGATTTCCAGATAAGCACCATCTTTGCTAGCTGTCGTCAATCCACCCGCCGTCGGTATTCTGTAGACAGGTGTTTCAATACCGGAGAATCGTTTTTCGCTAAGCTCTACTGGATTTTTTTCGGCATAATCACCAGGAACTTGATTGGGGGATGTGCGGACACCGTCCGGTTCGTCGATTAAAGCCGGATCATCCAAAATCGCCATGAACGCCCCTAAGCCAGGCTTTTTCAGTCGGTTAGCAAAATTTTCGATTTGGTGTTCATACTCCTTTATGACTTTGCACCGACCTCTAACTTTATAATTCTCAAAAGTTCCTAGCTGGAACATATCATTATTATTCATGGCGATACCTCATTGTTATTTTTAACTTTAATTACATTCTGATACCTTTTTAAAACTACGTTTCTAACGTAGGCAAGCAAATATGGGCAAAAAACAATCCTAAATAAATGATTTTTTGCCAGGCAACTCACTAAAAACCGAGATTTGTAATTTGACACTATACTCCTGGATAAGCTGGAACATTAAGTTCATAAACCTTTTTCTGCTTTCCGAATTATTCCGTTAGTCAGTATCAATAATATTAGACATCAGAGTTATTACAAGGTAATAATCCACAACGTATTTATAACTAAGATCAATAAGTTGGAGATTGTATGAAACGCCTATTTTTCGCACTTTGGCCTGACGATATTACACGACAAAAATGCGTAAAAATTACGGTAGCCATTAATGAAAGTGTGGTTTCTCCTACAAACCTGCATGTGACATTACTGTTTTTGGGTAATGTCACTTTAGATAAAGAAACTGTTCTCAGACAAGAAGCGGCAATTATTCCCCCTCCTAAACTCACCCTTTGCTTTAATCGACTAAGTTTCTGGAAAAAGCCTGGCGTACTATGTTTGACTTCAACTGACGATAATCCAGAATTAATATCATTGGTAAATAATTTGGCAGTTGCAGCCAAAAAACTTGAAATCCCTGTTGATCAACGTCCCTACAAGCCGCACGTCACATTGGTCAAAAAAGCAAAGGCATCGAAAACACTGGGATTTGAACCCGTAAATTGGCGTTCAAATTCTTTTTGCTTGGTAGAGTCTTGTTCGCAGACAAATGGCGTTGAATATCGGATTATCGAACAGTGGGAAGCCAAATAATCCACAAATTTTCAGTCATTTGAGCAAGTTTTTTGCTGTAAACTATTTTCTTCTTTATTCAAAATAGCCATTATTTAAAACAATGCCTTATCTAAAAATAACCACGAATGTTCCGGTCACTGACCCGCAATCACTCAAGTTGTTAAGTGAGTTTTCTAAACTAATGGCACAGCAAACAGGGAAACCGGAACGCTATGTGATGATCGAGCTGATGGAAAATAAAGCAATGCTATTTGCTGGGACTAACGGGCCACTGGCTTACCTGGAATGTAAAAGCATTGGCCTTACCGAAACTCAGGCAAAATCAATATCTGCGGCTATCAGCAAGGCACTTAAAGAAAACTTGCAAATCAATGGCGACCGCATCTATATCGAGTTCAGCAATTGCCCAGGAGAATTCTGGGGTTGGAATGGATCGACCTTTGGATAGCAACGTTATGTTCGCTTAATCCGTAATACAATTTTCAAATCTTTATTCAAAGCAGGCCGTCTGCTTTGAATAAACTGTCACACAATCTTCAAATTACAGTCACCTCGTTGTCATATACAAGCCTTAATCTTTACCCTGAAAGATAAAGCTTTTGGGTGTTGGGATTCGTAACATCGTAGTCCATCACCTGATTAATCCTTGGGAGGATGAGATGAAACTGCTTTACGCGATCCATAAATATGATGTCTTTATGTTTTCCTGGCTCATTAATGCCAGTATCCACAACAGTTTGACAAGGATTTCTCGGTACGTGTCACGGACTGGCGACGGGCAGTTGTATGTCCTGGTCATGGCGTTGCTATATTGGCACGAAGGTTTGCAGAACATGCCTTTGCAAGCCATTTTGTTGGCTTTTTCCCTCGAAAGGCCGCTCTATTTTGTCTTAAAAAATGGTTTCAGGCGTAATCGCCCCGAAGCGGCATTAAAAAACTTCCATAGCTTTATCAAGCCTTCGGACAAGTTCAGCTTTCCGTCAGGTCACACGTCCGCTGCGTTCATGATGGCGACTTTGCTGGGGCATTTTTTTCCAATTCTATTGATACCACTTTGCTGTTGGGCAGGATTGGTCGGCTTTTCCCGGGTAGCGTTGGGTGTGCATTTCCCCACTGATATTCTGGTTGGTTGTGTCATGGGTATTTCAATAGCACTGTTCAGCATAGGACAAATCATTTAATGCGGATATTTTACGGCGTTCAAGGAACTGGCAACGGACACATCACCCGCGCCAGGGTGATGGCAAAAGAACTTTATAAGGCGGGCATTGAGGTTGACTTCCAATTTACCGGACGTGCCTTCGACAAATATTTTGACATGACTGTATTTAATGGTTACCAATTACGGCAAGGCTTAACGTTTGCCGTTGAAAATGGCCAAGTCAACTATCTGAAAACACTGCTAACTTCCAAGCCCATTACGTTTGCCAAAGACGTAAAACGGCTCGACTTAACGAATTATGATCTGGTCATCAGCGATTTTGAACCCGTGACGGCCTGGGCAGCAAAAGCCCAAGGTGTGCCTGTTTTAGGTTTGGGGCATCAGTACGCATTCAAACATAAGATCCCCAGAGAAGGTTCTGATCCACTGGCTGAGTTGGTCATGAAACTCTATGCGCCAGCAGACATCGGCATAGGTTTGCATTGGCATCATTTTGGGCAACCCGTGTTGCCGCCTATTATCGAAACATATGAAGGATCAACATCTGCCATAAAAAACAAGATTATTGTGTATCTTCCCTTTGAAGACACCAATACGGTGATTTCGCATTTGTCGCCGTTTAATAATTTTGAGTTCCACATCTATACCCCAGAAGTCGTGCAATCCGAACATGATTTTATTACCTGCAAGCCGTTGTCGCGGGAAGGTTTTCAGAAAGACCTTATTGATTGTGCAGGCATCATCAGCAATGCCGGATTCGAACTTGCTAGTGAAGCGCTACAAATGGGTAAAAAAATTCTGGCAAAGCCACTACATGCCCAAATGGAACAAATCTCGAATGCAGCAGCATTACAACAGCTTGGCTATGGACATATTATGTATGACATGGACACAAAAATGATTGGACACTGGCTGCACAATGCCCATGCCGTGCAAATTACTTACCCTAACACGGCAAAGATATTGGTTGAATGGCTACAGGACGGTATGCAAGAGATGACCACCGATTATGTGGAAAATATCTGGAATACCGTGGATATAAAGCATATCCGTAACTAAATAGCTTTACAGTTAAATAGATAGACAGTTAAGAGCTGTCAGCAACCTTAAATTAAGCCATTCTTTCTAATGCAGCCCACCTTATTTCATGCCAGAATAGGCGGTTTTTAGCCTTTCTGGTTTGATAGCAGTTAATGAAAATCGCAATTTTGTCCCGTAATACCAAACTCTATTCGACCAGGCGCTTAGTTGAAGCCGCTGAAGCACGTGGGCATGAGGTCAGGGTGTTGGATGTCTTAAGGTGTTATATGAATATCACCTCACATAATCCCTCCATCCATTACCGAGGCGAAGCACTGACGGATTTTGATGCGGTCATACCCCGAATCGGCGCTTCCGTGACTTTTTACGGCACGGCCGTGTTACGGCAATTTGAGATGATGAATGTGTTGCCACTAAATGAGTCCGTGGCGATTTCTCGCGCCCGCGATAAACTGCGTTCGATGCAGTTGCTAGCCAGAAAAGGCATCGGTTTACCCGTAACGGGTTTTGCCAATAATCCCGATGATATTGCCGACCTTATCGCCCAGGTAGGCGGTGCGCCATTGGTCATCAAATTATTGCAAGGCACTCAGGGCATTGGTGTGGTGCTGGCTGAAACGCACAATGCCGCAGAAAGCGTTATCCAGGCATTTATGGGCTTAAAGGCCAATATCATGATCCAGGAGTTTATCAAGGAAGCGGGCGGCAGTGATATCCGTTGTTTCGTGGTCGGTGATAAGGTAGTCGCAGCGATGAAACGTCAGGGTTGTGAAGGTGAATTCCGGTCTAATTTGCACCGTGGTGGCTCTGCTACTTTGGTACGGTTAACGCCTGAAGAACGCTCTACTGCCGTACGGGCCGCAAAAATAATGGGCTTGAATGTTTGCGGCGTTGATATTCTGCGTTCCAATCATGGCTCGGTGATTATGGAAGTCAATTCCTCGCCAGGACTGCGAGGCATTGAGGATGTTAGTAGCAAAGATATTGCCGGACTGATTATCCAATTCATTGAAAAACGCTTCGAGTCATTGGAAACCTCGCCCCCAAAATCACCCGCACGGACACGTACGCGAGGCAAAGGTTAAGCCGTCTGGTTAATTTGGATTAGACCAGCCTATATCTTTATAGGCTATTGGTTTTATAAAAGAACTGGAATACAAACCTAGGCTTGTATTCCAGCTATTTAATATTTTGGCAGTCCTATGAGTATTTTGGCTAAACCTTAGCTTTGGGCAATTTTAGCTTGCAAAAAACCCATAACGTCAATAAAAGGAATTTCTTCGTTCTGTTCCGCAGTTCTGGCTTTATATTCAACGATACCCGCTTCTAGCCCACGGTCACTAATGACGATGCAATGCGGGATACCTATCAGCTCCATATCAGAGAACATAAAACCTGCACGAACTTTACGGTCATCCAACAAGACCTCGATACCTGCTTTTAATAACGCTTGATATAGATTTTCAGCGGCAGTTTTCAGGCGTTCTGATTTGTGCATATTCATTGGGCAAATAACCACCTGAAATGGCGCAAGGCTCGCAGGCCAGACAATACCCCGTGCATCATGATTTTGCTCAATGCTTGATGCGACGACGCGGGATATGCCGATTCCATAGCAACCCATAATCATCGTCTGGTTTTTGCCTTCCTCATTGATAATGCCGGCTTTCATGGATTCACTGTATTTAGTGCCTAGCTGGAAAATATGACCAACTTCTATGCCCCTTGCGATGTGGATATTACCTTGACCATCTGGGCTGGGATCGCCAGTGACAACCATCCGTAGATCTTCAATTTGTGCCGGTACGGGTAAATCGCGCTCCCAATTGACTCCAGTTAAATGCTGTCCCTCTTCATTTGCCCCACACACAAAATTGGCCATTACCGCCACACTGCGATCAGCAATAATTTTCATGTTTAGGCTGATTGGCCCAATCGAACCTGGTTTGCAACCGCAATTCTGGATGATCTCGGCATCGCTGGCGAACATAAGCGGTGCAGCAATACCGTCAATCTTTTCCGCTTTGATGGGGTTCAGTTCCTGGTCGCCCCTCAGCAACAAGGCAACCAAGCTGTCATCATCGCCTTTGACAATCAAGGTCTTGAGGCATTGCTGGGGAAGGATATTCAAAAACTGGCTGACCTCTTCAATGCTATGTTGTCCAGGCGTGCTAACTTTTGTGAGTTCAGCGTTAGCCACGGCACGGTTGCCACTGGGTGCGAGTGCTTCGGCTTTTTCGATATTGGCGGCATAATCGCTGCCATCAGAAAACGCGATAGCATCTTCGCCCGATTCCGCCAAGACGTGAAACTCATGCGATACCGCACCGCCGATTGAACCAGAATCCGCAATGACGGCACGAAATTTCAAGCCAAAGCGCGTAAATATCGTGGTATACACTTGGTGCATGACGGCATAAGTGTCGTTAAGGGATTCCTGGCTTAAATGAAAGGAATACGCATCTTTCATGATAAATTCACGGCAGCGCATCACGCCGAAACGCGGACGGATTTCATCACGGAATTTGGTCTGAATTTGGTAATAATTAATGGGCAATTGCTTGTAACTCTTGATTTCGTTACGTGCGAGGTCGGTAATTATCTCTTCATGCGTAGGACCCAAGCAAAAATCGCGGTCATGGCGATCTTTTAAACGGGCAAGTTCTGGCCCATATTTCTCCCAACGGCCTGTTTCTTGCCAGAGTTCTGCCGGTTGCAAAGCGGGCATCAATACTTCCAGCGCACCAGCCTTATTCATTTCTTCCCGCACTATTGCTTCAACTTTCCTTAATACCCGTAGCCCCAAAGGCAGCCACGTGTAAAGTCCAGCGGCTAGTTTACGGATTAATCCTGCACGTAGCATTAATTGATGGCTGATAACGACAGCATCGGCAGGTATTTCTTTAACGGTGTTTAGTGGGAACTGGGAGGTACGCATGTGCTTTCTTGATGATAAAAAACTGGCATTTTACAGGGTTACTATCGGTTTCGTTACCTTCTTGTTAAATCAAATCGATGGCCTATCTTGCTACAAACTATTTTATTGCCCGAACAGTGAGCATGATCGCAACTTAAAGACAAAGTAACTTTGAAATTAACCATTTCATATATAATCAGACGAGCATTATTGTGAGCAAAAACTTGTTTTCAGGGCGCTCATTCGATAAAACCCCGAACCTACCTGGCTTATTTTATCTATACTTCTCGTACGGTTGACTTATTAATATTTCTTAAGGGACAAGTGGGCTTGATGGTATCGCAAGGGAAAGATGAAACAGTGAGATTGTTCAAATTGAAACCACTACGGAATAAGTTCTGAAATTTAATCATATTTATGGCTAACCTCTACCGTAGTTGGTTAAAAAACTGGTGGTATATCGCCCTAACCGCCCTGTTGTTTTATGTGGCGGGCCGATTAACGTTCCCTTTAGCATGGTCTCAGAGCTACGCTGGCGCAGTTTGGCCGCCTGCGGGTATCGGGCTGGGTGCCGTGTTGTTATGGGGCCACGCAGCGCTACCGGGCATCTACCTGGCTGATTTGTTGCTTCATTATGAAATGTTCCACCTATCAGATGCGCCTGGCAAACAACTTATTTTCTTCCTCAGCCCCCTTAGCAATGTCCTAAGATCCTGGTTAGGCTGCGTCCTCGTCAAACGGTATGCCGGTTTTCCTAACCCGCTTGTGTCCACACGGTCAACCTTACTGTTCTTTTTGTTTGCTGGCCCTGTAGCGACTTTTGTTTCAACTGTATTTAGCGTCATTGGCTTATTTTTAATGGGCATCATTACCGAATCCGACATCCTATTCACTTTTGTGACTTGGTGGTCAGGGGACTGCTCAGGGATTGCTATTTTTACGCCATTATTTTTTATAGCCTTTAATAAATCCCACCGAATCTGGCGGCAACGTTTGTTTTCTCTAGGCGTACCCTTGACCGCTATTTTTATGGCCGTCGCAATGGGTTATTTATATGCCCAGAGCAAGGAACTTGGACGGTTACATAAACTCATCGGCAATCAAACAGAATCGGTTAAAGAAGCACTACTTGATGAGTTTACGGTCCATTTATCTGCTTTGACCCGTCTCAAGGAGGTGGTTGCCCTTAATACATTTAACGAAACCTATTTTCGTTTTAACGCACAAACGAGCTTAAAACAACATCCTGATCTGGTG
Organism: Methyloglobulus sp.; assembly: GCA_013140405.1. Lineage (GTDB taxonomy): Bacteria > Pseudomonadota > Gammaproteobacteria > Methylococcales > Methylomonadaceae > Methyloglobulus. The sequence continues at coordinate 9,510 of JABFSV010000538.1, forward strand.
CAAATTGAATGGTTAAAAGCCATAAAAGTTAACCAAGGTTACCGTTTCGTCAGACAATTTTCTGAAACCAAAACCAATAACTATTCAGTTGATTTTGACTCGATTCCTGAATTACTCAGCACGCTGGACACCGCCCAGAATAGTGTCACCTTGTTGGGTAAACAACACTATATGATTGCTGTACCAAGCCTAGAAACCGGCCCTGATAGCTGTGAATGTATGAAGGGAATGGTGGTTGGGATTTTCGATATTAATGCCTTTTTATATGATGCAATGCACAGGGGCGATTACAAGCATATTGTTGTCAAATTGACAGATAATGTCAGTAAGCCCAAGTTTGAATCTATTTTTGGGATGAATGATGACAATGCAATACTAGATATTCTCGGCCTTGCCAAGCTGGAAACCATTCGTTTTGGCAACCAACACTGGTTTCTGCAAATTACACCCAAGAATAATTTCCTGACTGAAAATTATTCTTGGTCACCCTGGCAACTATTGGTCGGCGGGATGTTTCTCACGGGGTTTATGAGTATCGGATTACTGGTGTTGACGGGTCATACTGAACTCGTTGCCACCCAGGTTGATAAACGTACGCTGGAACTTAAGCGCAGCAACCTCAAATTGGCAGGGCGGGAACAGCAATTTAGAAAACTGGTGCAAACCCAATCGGCGATTGTCTGGCGTGCAGATCCGGTAACGTTCAGGTTCGTTTTTGTCAGCGCCGAAGCGGTTAGCATCCTGGGTTATCCCGTTAAGCGATGGCTGGATGAACCTGATTTTTGGCAAAAGCACATCCATGCAGATGATAAGGAAACTGTCTTGAATGCTTGTGCACAAGGCAGTATCAGTTCGAAAAACCACAGCCACGACCTGGAATACCGGATGATTGCAGCAGATGGCCATATCGTTTGGTTGCGTGATATCGCCACTTTAGTTGTTGAAGCTGGTGTGATAACCGAGCTGTATGGTTTTATGATGGACATTACCAAGCAAAAGCATTCGGAAGAGCAACTACGTCTGGCAGCCAATACCTTTGAGACCCAACAGGGCATCATGATTACCGATAAAGATGCCAAAATTTTGCGGGTCAACAAAGCGTTTACGCAAATCACCGGTTTTTCAGCACCGCTAGTTATTGGTGAAAACCCCAGGTTTTTGAAATCTGGGCGGCATGACCAGGCGTTTTTTCAAGACTATTGGAATCAACTGTTAACCAACGATAAATTTGAAGGTGAAATCTGGAATCGCCGAAAGAGCGGTGAGATTTACCCTGAATGGCAAACCGTTACCGCAGTCAGAAATGAACTGGGCGAAATCAGCCATTTTGTATCTGTATTTTCAGACATTACCGAGAAAAAAGATGCGGAAAACAAGATACATAGCATGGCTTTTTACGACCCTCTGACCAACCTCCCTAACCGGCGATTATTGTTGGATAGGTTTGACCAGGAAATGGCCATCGCCAAACGGCATAAACAATATGGGGCGGTGTTATATCTTGATTTGGATCACTTTAAAATTTTGAATGATTCACAAGGACATCTAGTCGGTGATGAATTATTGATACAAGTGGCGGAACGCCTGTCGTCAGTGCTTAGGGAAGAAGACACCCCAGCTCGATTGGGCGGAGATGAATTTGTGGTTTTATTGCATGCAAATTCGGAAACATTGTCGGCGGCGGCCGACCAAGCAATGGTGGTCGCTGAAAAGATCAGGGAAAAAATAAATACACCGTTTATATTGAACCAATATCAACATCAGATAGGCACCAGTATCGGCATCACACTTTTCCCTGAAAATCAGGAAAATCCCGATGCCGTATTGCAACAGGCGGATACGGCGATGTACCGATCTAAATCCAGTGGACGGAATACCATTAACTTTTTCCAACCCAGTATGCAAGAAGCCGCCGATTTGCGTTTAAGCCTGGAAAATGACCTAAGAGGGGCTATCGCGCAGGGACGATTTATCCTGTGTTACCACCCACAAATGGATGTAGACGGTAATATGGTTGGCGCTGAAGCCTTAATACGTTGGGAAGACAAGATAAAAGGTAGGCTGTCGCCAGCGGACTTTATCCCTGTTGCCGAAGAAAGCAACCTTATCCTGAGCATCGGCAAATGGGTCCTGATGGAGGCTTGCAGTCAAATCAAGATGTGGCAAGATGCCGGCCTTGTTAACTTACCTTATGTATCAATTAATGTAAGTTCCCGTCAATTCAGGCAACAGGACTTCATTAGCCAAGTCAGGTACGCCATTGAAACCACCGGTATAGCGCCTTCTAGCTTAGGTATTGAATTGACCGAAAGCGTAATGATTGTCGATATTGAAGACACCGTTGATAAAATGAAAGCCCTAAAAGCGCTGGGCGTATCAATTGCGGTTGACGACTTCGGTACGGGTTATTCCTCTTTGGTTTATCTGAAACAGTTACCGCTTGATGTGTTAAAAATAGACAGGGGGTTTGTTCGGGACATCTTGAGCGATTCCAGCGATGCCGTCATTGTAGAAACCATCATCAGCATGGCAAAACATTT
>JABFSV010000275.1 GCA_013140405.1 Methyloglobulus sp.
TGGCGGATAAACCGTTGGTAAGGTATCCCAGAGCGTTCCGCCTCTTCCTTGATGGCCTCCAACAGCGGTTCGGATAAGCGCATGGTGATGCTTCGTTCCTTTGGCTGAAATTCAAAGCGTACAGGGGGTCCTGTGGAAGAACCCCCAAAAGTGTTCGTTCTGAGCTAAGCCACTTTCCAGAAGTAGCGTTTTAAATGATCTTCAAGCTCATTTGCCATCGCATCCACATCAATATCACCATTGCTTTTTCTAAAATTGTACTTGCCAGTGAATGCAATATGCGACCAGGCAATGGGCGAGATTCTGGCAAATTCATCGATAATTGCTTGGCTCGTCCCAGCAGCAAGCATCCGTTCGTAAACGGTATTTAAAATAATGGAGTTATAGGCGATGATGGAATTTGCAACCAGCCTTACTGCATGTGCGCTGACTTGATTGTTTTCTATCTTTTTACCTTTAAAAACGCCACGATAAATTTTCCTGATGAGCCCTTGTAGTTGGTGGTAAGCCTCCGTTCGATTCCTAGCAGTTCGTATGGCTTTTCGCAGTGCCATGTTATCGATTAAATTTAACACATGCGTACTTTTAAATATCTCATTATATTCAATCAGGGCTTTTTTAAGTCCGGTATAACGCGCATAGGAGTTTAATTTTCTAACGATGATACTTTGCGTGTTTTCTTGCAGTAGCAAAGAAAGTAATACCCGTAATATGCCTCTTTTTTTCGATTTAATCAGATTTTTATCGATGACTCTCTGTGAGCGAATAATCCCAGTATAGTTATCAGTCGTTTTGACTGAACACAAGTTATTTGCCGCGTCCTTTATGTCTTTAATGCTAGGAACATAATCAACATCGATAGAATCCAATATGACGAAGTTGAGCTTATTGAGCGAGTGATTGTCTCCTGTCACCATATCGATGTTAATGTTTGTTTTATTACCCTGAATGACGTCGTAAAGAGCGTGCCCTTCATATTCGTTAAGCCCAATATTTTTAGCATTGGGGGCAACAAAGTTTGCAATCAATGTATAAATCGATAGCCCCGGGGATTTTCCAAGATATTTTTTTGAATATCTCGATTGAATGGTGCTTTCACTGGTTGCTAATTTTTGCCCGTCAGCATCGGCCAGCAGTTTGTCATCCATTAAATTCCACAGTTTAAAAATAGGCAGCGAATGAATCAGGTTGCCAACCTTATCATTCGCGGCGCATAACGTCTCTATGCGCATAAAATCTTCATGAGTTGAACGCATCAGGTTGTAATTGAGATCAGACATCTCAGCCATCTTCTCAATGCCAATACCAAAAGCATCCGATAAAATACAAGCATTAACGGCCAATGCTACGGGCGTCTTTTTTTTATTGTATCGAGTTTTCATATGGGTAAAGGATCGCCACATGCCAATGCGATCACCTATATACATCATGATGCTGGGTATTTCTACCTGAGACAGGGTTCTGAAAAAAGCATCGTCCAGTTTATCCAGGCTGTCATAACCCAAACTCCAGTCCTGCTCACCCGTTTTCATTGCTTTGATATTGAATGCTGAATTTTCACCGCTATTGATCCGTTTTGTCGTTCTATCCCATGTGGCGTCTAACGTCATAAGAGCCGCATCCAAGCGTTCATCGCAATACACTGGAATTTTGGGATAGCCAAACTCATGGGCTATTTTTTCAACATCGTCGACTAATGCATCGCTAATTAAATCATGATCGATGTCGCAGTAAGAAACACTTTCATTGCAACAGAGCAGGCCTTTATCCAGGCGGCGATACATCTTACCGTAAACGAAAAACTCGAATAAATGAGGATCGACCTGCGCATCATCTGGACCTTTTTTCAAATAAGGGAGCTGTGTCTTGGATAGAGTGTCTTCTATATCTTGTGGTAATTTAAACGTAGATGGGCCTTTGCCACTACCATAGTGCACTTTCAATAAATCAATGAGATCCATAATATCGCTGTCTTCTTTGTAAAATACAAAGGGTACAGCCAGTAGTATTGGCCTCAAATATAGCGCGGATGAACGTGACGATTTTAAATAAAATTCTCGTATGGCCGCTTTTGTATCAAAGGTGCTGCCTAACAAAAATTGAGCCAACGCTGGAAACTGCCCTTCCGGCAATATCTTGTAGGCGGCCTGGTTTAGTTCATCATGATCCAGTCCCGTCTTGCGGTTTGGGAACCACTTGAGAAACTTGGCCAACTTGGGTAAATCAACCACCAAGCCAGAATGGTACTCAGCTGCAGCCTTCTTCGCATAAGCCTTCGCATCAACCGTAATAGCCCTGGTATGGTACATAAAGCTAGTGATTAAATTATCCATGATTTGTTGATATCGATGATAAACAAAACAAAGGGCATGCAGCCATTGTTGCGGCTTGTTTAGCCTTCTCAATCGGGAAGCCGCATATTGTCCTGCTATATCAGCATAATAACGAATGGCATTTTTGGATAACAGAAGGGTGGGAAGAAAATCCTTTGCAAATTTATACAATCCCTCAAGCCCCAATGCCTTTTCAACCTCAGCACTGATAGCGGTGTAGCTGAAATCTTTTTGGTCGGCACGTAGGATGTTTAGCTTGGTTATTCCATCTTCCCGATCGATCAATTCTGATAACTGTTTTTGTTGCCCATGGGGCATTAACAAAATGAGTTGATCAAGCCTGTCGCGTTCATTAACAAAGGATTGTGTAAACATATCCTGCAAACTTCGGTAGGTGGGAATAACAATTTTTTGAATATCAAGGTAGACCAGCAGTTGACGGAATGCGTCATGACCTCTGGGATAGTATCGGAGCAATTCACCTATGTGTGCCTCAACCTGAATTGCCTGTTCCACTGACCAGGCTTGATAATCAAACAGGCTGAGAATAATTTGCTTTTGCTGGTTGATGCGTTGACGAGTAATGTTGCCCTGAAATACCCCGTCTGTTTTTTTGAAAAATTTTGCAAGCACATAGTCAACGTCGGCTCGGACATCATCAAATGTAAAAGAGAAAAATTGGTTCTTGGCTTTGAAATAGGCGAGCTGCAATATGAAATTTACTTTTGTTTTGATGGTGCCAAACTGACCGAGTGTATTCAATTCAACCTGAGTTAATTCAAAATAGAGCTGTTGTTCATTTTGATTGAAAACTGGCCTTGCGTAGAGATCAGCAATTTCAGCTTCAGGCAGGAGATAAATACGTTTTAGGTTCGTCATGCGGGTTCAAAAAAACGGAGGTTTGGCTGGACTGATTTCTCAGTCAGAAAAACCCGCATTGTACGCCCGTTTTTGGTAAGATAAACTGGTTCAGTAAATCTTGGTTCAT
>JABFSV010000545.1 GCA_013140405.1 Methyloglobulus sp.
TTCACTGGCATGACCTACGGCATTGCACCGCGTCCTATCTAGCCATGAATGGCGCGTCTTTGGCTGAGATAGCCGAAGTGCTAGGCCATAAGACCCTGCAAATGGTCAAGCGGTACGCGCACCTATCGGATGGGCATGTTTCAAACGTGGTGGCTTCGATGAATGCCAAGATATTTGGGAGCGGATGATGAATATTTATGAAGAGCCACGTTTAAAATATGCTGATAAATTCGGTGAAACAATATCCTTTCAAAATCTAATTCAACGCTGGAGTGCCAATAAAAAACTGATTGATGAATTATGTTTTTCCAAAATACCTGATAAAAAACTTAGGCCATATCGGGACAAAAAAGAGGGTGTTATCCATCGACTGGAAGGTAAAGAGGTTATCGTTTTTTTGCCACAGCCATCAAGGGACGAGCGTTGCATCATTGAAGGCTTAAACGATTGCCAAAGATTTATTACCCTACCGGAAGATACTTATTTTTATTGGGCTGATGTATTAAGTTTTGAGGAATCTAACCCAGAAATAATACGCGGAAAAAAGTGGCAAACAATCGACTGCCCATCACAAAAGCAAGGCGATGAGGATGGTTGGATAGCCCTACCTGAACGTGGATTTTTTGGAGACCCAATCCTTGAGACTGAATCGCTCCCGTTCTATCAGGCATACCGAATGCTCGAAAATCGGTTAGCCAATCTTTCGTACGTCGAGTTTGGATTGTTTGTATTTGATGATGATATTCGTATCTTTGAAACGAAACCTGATGAGAAGGGCTATTTACCTAGATTATCTGGGGCTGGAATGCTCATCCAAGTCGGCATTGCTGAGGCAAATAGCAAAGAATCTACCCCTTTGGAATCTACGTTATCCCGCTTCCGTTATGCAAAAGCTGATATTGAACAGTTAACGCCTCAATACGGATATGTCCCTTTTGATAGTGCTTGTAAAGAAATTGCGGCGTTTGCAGGTAAGGACGAAAAAGAAATAAAGCTATTCCTAATAAATTTGGCGAGCTATAAAAATATTTGTCCCCATCACCCTTATTGTGGATTTGCCCAGCCTGAACACGAGCATTTGTGGCCTCAATCCGCATACCCTGGAAACGAAGTAGATAATATTTTGCGTGGTGAGTTTGGTATCGACGAATATGACATTGCCCTAGATGTTGAATTTTATGTTAGAGAATTAAAAACAAAGGGGGATTCGGAAGCTGAAATTAAGCGAATCAGGAATATTTTGGACAGGCGGGTTCATAGGAATATGGATTTGTTAGTTAGGCAAAACGCCATAGCTGAAATAGCAGCATTACGCCCTAGTGCATATTCTGAGCATTATAAGCGCTCAAGCGATTTGTTAGAAAATCTGGAAACCATGCCAGAGCGACCAGATTTTGAGAAAAGAGTAAAACGCTTTGTTTGGCTAAATATTTTGGACAAGAGAAAAACCGAAATTGAAGCCGATAAGCCAAGTGATGCCAGACCAATTGAGCTTGGACAGTTGAATAAAACGATTGCTGAAATAAAGCGGCAGCTAGGGTGTTTAGAGGTCGGACAAGAAGTACGTGAATCCGTATCGAAGCCGCAGGCCGAATCTGAGGAAAATGATAGTGTGGTTAGTCAATCCTGTAAAGAAATGCAAACGGAATCAGTACACCTAAAAAGAGATGTTGATAGTAACATAAATGAAAAACTAGCCGACTTATTTGATGCTGTAACGGTGGAAAATCTCGCCAAGATGTTTCCGACGAACAGAGCGGAAGCGGAAACTACGGCAAAATGGAAGAGGTGGCAAAATAACGCTAAAGAAAATGGTTTGAATGAAGCACGACAAGGACGCGGAAAATTTAACCCATACAAGGCCGGGGTATGGTTTCTTAATAGAAAAATACAAGGCTGGGACACTGCCAGAGTATATCGAACACTTGCAAACAACCTTCCCGCCCGTTCCCTTGATGAAAAATATCTACTAAAAGGCGAAATTGACTAATCCACGGTTTTTCCACGGCATTATTGAGTTAACCCATATTGAAACCACGGAAATTCCACGGTAATTCCCCGATATTCGTCTTAATTTAGGCGATATATATCAACTTGTTACGATAGCTCTAGCCATAAGACGGCAATTCACTTAATTTGAATGGAGCAACCGAATGAACACATCACTCGCTGATATTGCCAAAAAGCAAACCAGCAAAAATAAAATTACATCCAACGAGATTAACGAAGCCGGAAACGGTGAAGAAATTGGCGATGGTGGGTCAGATTACCCTGACCGACGACCTAAACAAACCCGATACATTCCTATTCCCAAGTGGGGAGAACATCACGAATGGCCTTCCATTGGTGGACTGAGGCATCTAGTCTTTTTTAAGGACACCAACGGATTTGCAACCGCCTTCAAAAAGGTCGGACGTATTATCCTGATAGACGAAACTGAGTTTTTCGCTTGTATCGAACGCAAAAATCAAGGGGGCAAATAATGAAAGCACCCTCATTTCCACGATATGACACCCTTATGGCTCGTGCCTTAATGAGATTACTTCGAGGTAGGCAGTTTACGCACCGAGAGTTCCAAGAAGAAACAGCAAGTTACCGACTGTCCGGTTTCATAGAGTCTTTGCGAAACCGCCATCACTGGCCAATAGAAACGAGGGAAGAAATAGCTCCCACGAATGACCCGGTAGGACGAATGGCGACCTATGGCAGATACTTAATTGAGCCGGAAATCTTGAAATGGTTAAGAGAGCAATTAGGGGAGAGGATCGATAGGTTTATCGAAGTAGTTCAGCGATACGAGCAGGGCGGCGGCAACCGCCCAACCGATACCAAATAATCTAGGACAAGCGAATATGATTCTACCAGAAATCAACTCGTTTTGTGCGGCGGGGTTGGCCTTAGTGCCAATTCCGTATTTAAACGGTAAACCGACAAAAGCACCGACAGCAAAGGGCTAGAATCAGCGTAGAAGCCGGAGCAATCCAAACGGCTACAGCAATAACGCGGCAGATTTCGCCAACCTCAAGGGCTTCAATTTTGGTATGTATCATGGCGCGTCTAATACGCTGGCGTTGGACTTGGACGACTATAATCAGGCAACGGCAGTGTTGGCGGATGTGGCGGGAATATCGCTAAGCGACATGTTAAATGACCCTGGACGCTTCGAGATTAAAAGTCCGAAGCCGAACCGGGGCAAGCTTATTTTCAAGTTGCCCGTTGGTTTTGCTGGCCTTGGACTTCGGCAACTTAAGCTTTACGGCAGAGTTATCTTTGAGTTGCGTTCCGGCAATTGCCAAGATGTGGTTTATGGACAGCACCCAGAGGGCGGGAAATATCGGTTAATCGGCAACCCCGCCGCCATACCCGAAGCCCCGGCGGTTTTATTGGATATGCTGACGCATTGGGACGCTTGGAAGCCTTGTTTTGATTCTGCCCTGGGCATCGAGGCAGAGTCGCCAAAAATTTCGCCCCGCAATCCACAGCAAGGCGAACATCTACCGGGCAGGCGTGACCCAATCCAAGAATATAATCAAGCAAACGGCATTCAAGCTGTATTGCTTGCCAACGGTTACAAACAAGCTGGACGTGATAGGTTTATCCGTCCCGGCAGCGAGAGCGAAGCCCCTGGCGCGGTCGTCATGCGAAATTGTGTGGACGGTATCGAACGGGTTTATTCCCATGGCGGCGATGTGCTAAATGATGGTTATGGCCATGATGCCTTTGATTGTTTTTGCTTGCTGGAATGCGGCGGCGATTTGAATAAGGCATTGGCTTGGGATGCTGAAATCACCAAGCACAACCAACGGCTATATATTCAGGCGGAACAAGCCAAGCCCAACGGTCTAACCTTTAGCAACTGGCCTGAAACCCCTGTAGAAATAAGCGTTAAGCTAAAGCCCGTCCTGGCCTTCAACTTTGATTTATTGCCCGATTCTTTCAAGCCGTGGGTGAGGGATATTGCCCACCGTATGCAATGCCCACCTGATTACGTAGCTGTATCGGTTATGGTTGAATTATCCGCTATCGTGGGCAAGAAGGGGCTGGTTAATCCCAAGTCTAGGGATGATTGGACGGTTTGCCCGAACCTTAACGGGCTGAATATCGGGCGGCCTTCCGCCATGAAGACCCCGGCGGCAAATGAAGTACTAAAGCCACTGCAACGGCTGGAAATCAAGGCAAAGGAAGCCTACACACAAGCCTTGGCTGATAATGAAACGCAAGAATTTATCAACAAGGAAGGCCGCGTACTGGCTGAAAAACAGGCAAAGGCACTCATCAAGGATAAAAAGTTTGCGGCGGCTAAACAGGTCTTGCTTGAAAATCCAGAACAACCGGACAAACCTACCCGCACCCGTTATCTGGTCAATGATGCAACGGTTGAAAAGTTGGGCGAATTGCTGAATGAGAACCCTAACGGCTTAATGTTGTACCGTGATGAAATCAGCGGCTTTCTAAAGACAATTGACCGTGAAGACAGAAGCAACGACCGGGCGTTTTATCTTGAATGTTTTAATGGTCTAGGGCGTTATACCTACGACCGCATAGGGCGCGGCACAATCGACATTGAAAGCCTTTGCTTGGCTATTCTGGGTAATATCCAGCCGGGGGTATTGCGGCCTTACCTGAACCAAGCGGCTAAGGGTGCAACGGGGGACGATGGCATGATTCAACGCTTTCAATTGATGGTATGGCCTGATTTGACCGACTGGCAACATGTAGACCAATGGCCTGATAAAGAAGCCAAAAACAAAGCTGTTGCGGTATTTGAACGGCTGGCAGCATGGCAAGGCTTTAGTGAACCCGCACGGTTTGATGAAGCTGCACAAAAATTGTTTGATGCTTGGCTTTGTGAATTGCACCAAGAGTTAAGGGCTGATGACATACCTCCCGCCATTGAATCTCATTTTGGCAAATACAAGTCACTGATACCCAGCCTAGCGGTATTGGTTCACTTGGCAGATGATGAAAGCCATAGATTGATAGTGGGCGTTGATGCAATCAAAAAAGCTATCGCTTGGGGTGATTACCTTAAAAGCCATGCCTTGCGGGTTTATGGCGCGGCTCTCGACCCAGTAAATGCCAATGCCAAAACAATTCTGGATAAGATTGAATCAGGCAAATTGTCTGATGGATTTGGTACGAGAGACATTTTAAGGGGTGGCTGGACTGGGCTTGATACGTTGGATAACGTTAATGCGGCTTTGAGCCGATTAGTTGAATATGGATGGCTCAAGCAATTAACTTTGCCCGGTTCAGCGAAGGGAGGGCGGCCTTCCATCCGTTATCAGATACATCCAAAAATTTTATTAAATATTCCAAGGTAAGAGCCGACAAAACCGACAAAACCACTTTAGTAGGTTTAGTCGGTTCGAAGTTAGGCATTTTTGCAGAATAAAATAATTACTCAAAATGGTTAGACAATGGTAAAAAAGAAATCGATAACTCAACCGTATGAACCCACCCCACAAGAGACCGAAATTATTGCAGCGCACCGGGATAAGGTGAAAAACCAAAAACCTGCCCCGGCGTTAAAGTTTGTGAAAAATGAAAAGGGTAAACTGGCTGTCAATGTTGACCATAAAGACCAAGCGGTGGGGTGGACGTTGTATATGGAATCCTTAGGCAGTGCGGATTCGGATTTTGTCGTTGGATTTACCAACCAGTTGATTAATGAGGGGTCAACGGGGAGTGAGCCGAAAGAAAACGAGATAAACTATCTGTTGTCGATAGTGCGCGGTATTGAACCACGCGACCCGCTTGAAACGATGCTGGCCTTGCAGATGGCGGCTGTCCATAATGCCACGATGACCTTTTCCAGACGGCTTGCTACCGTAACCACAATCCCGCAGCAAGATAGTGCGGAACGTGCCTTTAACAAATTAGCCAGAACCTTCACCACCCAAATCGAAGCCCTGAAACGCTACCGAAGCACCGGCGAAAGTAAAGTCACCGTCCAGCATGTGACTGTCAATGAAGGCGGTCAGGCGGTTATCGGTGATGTAACATCGGGGGGAGGTCAACAAAAAAGCGAGGAATTACCCCATGCAAAGCAAATTAGCCATGCACCAAGCGAAACGCTGTCACGCCAACTCGAAGCGGTCGGGGAAACCGTGCCAAGCTCCGGCGGTTAACGGTTGGGATGTTTGCCGGATGCACGGCGCAAGGGGTGGAAGGCCGGTAAAGCATGGGCTTTACACTAAGGAAGTGAAAGCGTTGATGAAGCGGCTTAGTTTTTTGCTGTCGGAGTCAAAGGCGTTGGTGAAGGGTCTTTAACTGGATGTATTAAATTTATATAATCGGGATTGTGCAAGTAATATTTTCCAAATATTAAAATTTAAGAGAGTAAAGTAGTAAGCAATAAAAGGATTCCAAAACCGATGCTTAAGAAACCCTCGTCTCTTGAAATTGGGTTGAGTGTGTTTTGGAATTTTGTCCGCTGTTGAATGCCATAGAGGAGTAATGCTCCACCTATCGCACCTAGGAATACTCTACTGGAATCTGACATATATACCTCTCTCTAATTTTTACAATTCTCAATATCAACTTTTGTCATTACGGGTTTGATGATACATTCGCGATTTATTGGCTTTTTCTCGTCGTTAAATTCGTATCTATGTATAGGTGATAACCTTGACTCACTCATTTCTTTTTTTAAACGAGGAAGATTGCCCTTTATCTCAAACTTCTTTTCATTATCAATAATTACTCGCAAAGTATCATTTGTTTCTGTAATTACAACCTTTTTATCTGATAGTGTGTTTAATTGCCTAAGTTGAGAAAGATTAGCTAATCGACTTTTAGCCTCCTCGATTCTTTCTTTTTCAACGCCAATTTCCATTCCTCTGTTGATAGCATATTGATAAAGTTCAGTAGCTTTATTGAAATCCTGCGCCACACCGAAACCATGCTCATATTGCCAACCCAAATTATTAGCTCCCTCAGGGTCGCCATTGGTTGCACCAAGTTGATTCCAATAGGCCGCTTGCTTGTAATCTTTGGGCAGGTTACCTAAACCATTCATATAAAACCAACCCAAGCTAACTTGTGCGCTTGATGCATAAGTTACCCCAAAAGAATTTTGTACATTCGCATCATTGCTTTTAGCCAAAAGCTCATAAAGTGGGATGGCTTCTGCATATCGACCTTGCTCGTATAACTCATTTGCACGGTGCGCTATTTCTTTAGCGCTGTTTGATTGATGTTCAGGTTTAGGAGTTAGATTAGCCGGTGTTTCTAGGTTTGTACTAAGTGTTGACGTTTGTTGAGCTTTTTTTTCCATTATGTTCAATACGGACAAAACAATAAAAAGAAAAGCAAAAGCTATCCCGAAAGATGTCTTTAGAATCCAGCTAACAGGCTGTTCATAGACTCGAAACCCTGTAGACTCATCGTAGCTCGCTTGTAGTCCTTTCCGAAGTCTGATGGATTGGTAATACATCGGAAAAAAGCCGATTAAAGGTAACCCAAAAGCAAGGCCGCTCACATAAATCTTCAAATTGCGGCCAAGGTATTGAAAAAAGCCCAACGGCAAGCTAGCGTCAGTTTTGACTGTTAGTCCTAACCAAGCCTTGCCTGGAGTATTACCGAAAAAGCGATAGAGTATTGCGTCTGAAACAAGTGCAAGTGGAATGCATATCAACCATAGTGATACATCAGAAATGGGTATATCGCTAAACCAATAAACGAAATGTGTTGGATTTTGATATTTGAAAGTAAACAATACGATAGAAATCAGCAAAGTTTCCCACCACACATCGAATATGCGGGCAAAAAATCGAAGCCAGCATGAGGTAATAGGCTTGCTTCGGTTTTCAGAATTTGTTGATTGCGACGGTTCTTCAGGCTTTGGATTGTATGGCTTATCTTGTCTTTGTTGATAATTTTGTTCAGGTGGTTCTTCAAAATCATAGAATTTTTTTTGAGCGTTAGCTTCCTGCTCTTCAAGCAAGCGGTCATACGTTGCACGTTTTATAGGGTCGATCAATTCAGCATAGGCTGCATTGATAAGTTTCATGCGTCTGTCAGCTTCTTCTTTGCTTCCCTGAAATTTATCGGGATGATAGGTTTGGCAAAGGGCTTTATAGGCCGCTTTGATTACAAAGTCAGGAGCTGTACTTGTTACTTCTAGCACATCGTAATGGTTTCGTAGTTTTGCCATGTAGCTTATTTTTTGGTGGTGAATGCTAAATGTTGATTTAATCTCAACTGGTAACAGCAACGCTTAGTATCTAACCAAGTTTTAAGTGTAGCCACTTATTTGTTTTTGTGTAGTTGCGTTAATTGTTGCCGTTTGTGGTGCATATTTGTAACTGTTAGTAATATAATGTTAATGTTTAATTTATTTCAATGGTTAAATCCTATGGCAATCAAGAGCAGTACCTTTGGGCGTGTCGAATTGAGCGGCGAAGATGCAGCGCGATTTATTAAGCATATCAACGAGGACAAGGCTAACCCGTTAGCGTTGGCGGCGTTGGCGCGTGGCCGTAAAATCAGCGAGAGAGTTAAAAAAGGTGAAGCGTTTAAGCTAAAACGCGATGCCTGAAATTGATTTTTACATCCGCAAACTAGACGTATCCGACACCGTTCAAAATTTCAAGGTTGGCAGCCAGGAATACTTGCCGCTAAAAACATTCCTGCAAAAACAGGCTAAACACTTTCAGCAATCCAGTATCGCACAAACGTATGTTGCCGTGACCGATGAAAAAAACATCATTGGTTATGTGACGTTGACCTGTAGCGAGATTGACTTACAAAACGGCTATGAACTGGCTGATTGTAGCCATGCCAACAACTATGAGTTTTTACCCGCTGTTAAGATTGCACGGCTGGCCGTCGATAACCGATTCAGAAATTGCGGTATTGGTGCGACACTGATTGATTATGCTATTGCTCTGATACAAGATAATATTGCCGCAAATGTCGGCTGTCGATTTATTGTGACCGATGCCAAGAACGAAGCAGTTAGCTTTTACGAAAAGCAGGGGTTTGTTTTGTTGGACTCTGCGGGTAATCATGCGGCTGAACATCTTTTGATGTTCTTAGATTTGGTGAGATTAAGGTAAGATTTAATTGTCCACTGGTTGTCCACCTGCAAATAAAAAATGGCAACAATCGACAATAAGTAACAATATTGGGAAGTTATAACGCTTTGAATTTATTATTGTTGTTAGTTGCTATTGGTCGTAACTTATTGATATAGCTAGACTCTTAATCCATAGGTCTAGGGTTCGAGTCCCTAACGCCCCACCATAAAATCAAGGCTTAGATGATTTTCACTAAGCCTTTCTAGTTATGCGTAGTAGATTTGTCACAGTTTTGAATTTCCAGCGAATCCTTCCAAGTGCTTGCTAGATAAGTGGGCATACCGCAAAACCATCGTCAAATCAGCAATGTCCGCTGTTATTAAAGCTTTTTTCCAGGCATGGTTGTTGGTGCGAGTAACTGGATTACCTTTATACGTAAACACATGAGTGCTATGCTTGCCAATCTGTTGCTGGATAACCACCAAAGCGTCGTTATTCAACGGTACGGCAATAGCTTTTTTACCCTATTAGCTTTAATTGCTTGGCTCCGGCTTATTGGGCTGAAGCCGCGATAGTTTGTGGTATTCGGCCTGGATGCCCACGGCGGCTCACATCGCAGTAAGTTGCCTTCATACAAAAAGACCAGTCCGGCCTTAAAGGCGCTGATCGCCTTCGATGAAATTATCATGACCGATTATTTGCTGGACTATATCGACAGCAAAGAAATCTGCGAAGTGGTGCAAGTCTGGTTGAACCGTGGCGAATCGTACCACCAGTTAAGCCCCACCATTGCCAAGGTCAGCGGCGGCAGGATGTTGTGCGGCAAGACGGAAATCGAGCTTGACACCAATGCCGAATGCATCCGCCTCATTGCCAACGCGGTTATTTTTTACGATGCGATTTTGCTATCAGGATTGCACCAACATTATTAATCAGTTGATCCTCAAATGGCTAAAGAAATCCTGCGCTTTTCGCCTGGCAGCATATCAACTTCATAGGTAAGTATGAGTTTTATAACCGAGGGGATGTATTTAATATTCAATAGCTTATCAAGAATTTGATCGCCAGTTTTGAAATCGATATTTTGTCTGTAAGCCGCGTGTAGCGAGGGTTTAGAAGGGCGCGCAGGACAGCGGTTCTTTTGGTTAATTAACCCCTAATATGGAGCGATCACTGGTTCTACAATCGGAGAACAAACGCAGGAAAACTTTTAGCGGGGTTAGAAGGCTTAAAAGCGAAAAACTAAGTTGCTTGGTTTAAAGTTAACAGTAACATTAAAACCATTTGGGGCAGGGTTGTCAGCCTTTGTTCTACGAATAGGCTGGGTTGGTTATCCATCTAAAGGCAAAATTTGAGTTTAATGCCTGAACCCCAGCCTACATAATGCTAAACGTCTTTAAAGCAGATACGCAGAAGCAAGACAGTTATTTGATTTTGCCTTCTTTGTACATAACGTGCTTACGGGCTACGGGATCAAATTTTTTGATCTCCATTTTTTCCGGCATCGTTTTCTTGTTTTTGGTGGTGGTGTAGAAGTGGCCGTTGCCTTCGCTGGAAATAAGTTTGATTTTATCGCGCATTGTTCAGTCCTCTTAAGCTATAGTGCCGTTTTTACGCAAATCCGCCAGAACTGCGTCTATGCCTTTTTTGTCGATGATTCGCATACCTTTGGTTGATATCCGTAAGCGAACCCAACGGTTTTCACTTTCCACCCAAAACCGATGATGTTGCAGGTTGGGGAGAAAGCGTCTTTTGGTTCTATTGTTGGCGTGTGATACGTTGTTACCTACCACAGGCTGTTTTCCTGTTACTTGACATACTCTGGACATGACTTAGCCTCTGCTTGGTGCCTGAATTCAATTTAGCCAATCTTTATACCAAAAATTCTTTTCAAGGTAAATAACAATCTATAAAATGAAGCGAACAATCACTCAAAACCTTATGGAAAGACAGCAATGCCAATAAAACTAGGCATGGTCATGGATCCCATCGACCGCATCAACATCAAGAAAGACACCAGCTTTGCCATGTTGCTCGAAGCCCAGGCCAGGGATTGGGAGTTGCATTATATGGAATTGGGCAACCTATACCTAAGAAATGGCAAGGCTTACGCCAAAACCCGTACGCTTGAAGTGCAACGGGATGATAAGCAATGGTTTCGGTTTGTTGCGGAGCAGGACATCGCGCTGGATGCGCTCGATGTCATCATTATGCGAAAAGACCCGCCGTTCGACCAGGAATATCTCTATGCGACTTATCTGCTGGAACTGGCGGAACATGCGGGCGTGTACGTGGTCAATAAGCCGCAATCCTTGCGTGATGCGAATGAAAAGCTGTTTACGGCTTGGTTTCCGCAGTGCTGTACTGAGACCTTGGTCACACGAGATGCTGGCAGGATTAAAGATTTCCTGAATGAGTTGGGGGAAATCATCGTCAAGCCCTTGGATGGCATGGGCGGGGCATCCATCTTTCATCTTCGTGGAGGCGACCCTAACCTGAGCGTAATCCTGGAGACGATGACCCAGCACAACACCCGGACTGTGATGGCGCAAAAATATCTGCCGGAAATCAAAGACGGCGATAAACGCATACTGATGGTGAATGGCGAACCTGTCCCTTATTGCCTTGCGCGTATACCTGCCAAAGGTGAAAGCAGGGGTAATCTGGCGGCTGGAGGGACGGGAGAAGGTAGGCCGTTGTCCGATCAAGACCGTTGGATTGCCAACCAAGTCGGCCCCACGCTACGGGAGAAAGGTTTGGTTTTTGTGGGTTTGGATGTTATCGGGACAACCCTCACTGAAATCAACGTCACTAGCCCGACCTGTGTACAGGAATTGGATAAACAGTTTGGCCTTAATATTAGTGGTTTGTTAATGGATCATATTGAAGCAGTGCTGAAATAATGGCAAAACCAGCAGTTTTCGATTCAACAAATGAGG
>JABFSV010000174.1 GCA_013140405.1 Methyloglobulus sp.
CTAAGGATATAACAGACCCAAAAATCAAGGTGCCTTATAAATATCCCAAGAAGGTCAGCATTCGCTCCTATAATCCTGCGGTAAGCGGACATAAAGGCCAGATCAAGAAAGCAGTTGATTTACTGCTGACTGCCGAGCGTCCGGTAATTTATTCGGGTGGTGGCGTGGTATTAGGCGAAGCCAGTAAGGAACTGACCGAATTCAGCCGAATGCTGGGTTATCCGGTAACTAATACCCTGATGGGTTTGGGTGCGTATCCTGCAACTGACAAGCAATTTATCGGCATGTTGGGTATGCACGGCACGTATGAAGCCAATATGGCGATGCACGAAAGTGATGTGATTATCGCTATCGGCGCACGGTTTGACGACAGGGTTACTGGCAAGCTGGATTTGTTTTGCCCGTATGCCAAGATTATCCATATTGATGTCGATCCGGCTTCTATTTCCAAAACTGTTAAGGTGGACATTCCCATCGTCGGCGAAGTCAAGCCGGTGCTGGAACAGATGATTGATCTCATCAAGGAAAGCAAAAAAACGCCCCATAAAAAAGCGTTGGAGACTTGGTGGAAACAAATCAATGACTGGCAAGGCATTGATTGCCTTGAATATGACCGTAAAAGTCCGTTGATTAAGCCGCAATTCGTCATCGAGCAATTGTATGAGGTGACTAAAGGCGATGCGTATGTCACGTCGGACGTAGGTCAACATCAGATGTGGGCAGCACAGTACTACCGCTTCGATAAGCCACGTCGTTGGATTAACTCAGGTGGTTTGGGAACGATGGGGTTTGGATTACCAGCCGCTATCGGCGTTAAACTCGCCCATCCCGATGCCGATGTGGCTTGTGTGACTGGTGAAGCCAGTATCCAGATGTGTATCCAGGAACTGTCCACGGCGTTGCAATATAAAACGCCGATTAAGATTGTTAACCTGAATAACCGTTTTATGGGCATGGTGCGTCAGTGGCAGGAATTTTCTTATGAAAGCCGCTATTCGCATTCTTACCTGGATACGTTACCAGACTTTGTTAAACTCGCTGAGGCTTATGGTCATGTCGGGATGCGTATCGACAAGCCCGAACAAGTTAGGCCAGCGTTAGAAGAAGCGTTTGCCATGAAAGATAGGACAGTGTTCCTGGACATCATTACTGACCAGACCGAAAACGTATACCCTATGATAGAAAATGGCAAAGGCCATCATGATATGAAATTGCGGATAGCCGCTACAGGGACGACAACGGATAGGGAGCTGGCCTAAATGAGACATATCATTTCAATATTAATGGAGAACGAATCCGGTGCATTGTCGCGGGTGGCAGGATTGTTTTCAGCGCGTGGTTATAATATCGAATCGTTGACCGTCGCGCCAACCGAAGATGCCAGCTTGTCACGAATGACTTTGGTGACCAGTGGTAGCGACCAAATCATCGAGCAAATCACCAAGCAGCTTAATAAGTTGATTGACGTGGTCAAGCTGATTGATTTGGCGGAATCCGCCCACATCGAACGCGAACTGATGATGATTAAAGTCAAGACCACGGAAGCAAACCGTGAGGAAATCCGCAGCATGACCGATATTTTTCGCGGCAGGATTCTGGACATCACGCCAGCCACTTATGTCATCGAACTGACTGGCCCGTCTGAAAAACTGGACGCTTTTATTGCCACGGTGGATGCCGACAATATTATTGAGGTCGTGCGTTCGGGGGCTACTGGGATTTCCAGGGGCGATAAAGGCTTGCATTTATAAGCACGGCACCTTCATCTAATTAATAGTTTCTTTTTAAAAAAACACAGGAAAACACATGCAAGTTTATTACGACAAAGATGCCGATCTCTCCGTTATCAGAGCGAAGAAAGTCGCCATTATCGGCTACGGTTCGCAAGGCCATGCCCACGCGCTTAACCTGAAAGAATCCGGTGTTCAAGTTGTCGTCGGCTTACGTAAAGGTTCGCCATCGGTTGCCAAGGCCGAAGCGCATGGACTGACCGTCAAAGACGTGCCGGAAGCAGTTGCTGGCGCAGATATTGTCATGATCCTGACACCGGATGAATTCCAAGCCCAGTTGTATAAAAACGAGATCCTGCCAAACATCAAGCAAGGTGCGGCTTTGGCATTTGCACATGGCTTCTCTATCCTGTTCAACCAAGTTGTGCCACGGGCGGACTTGGATGTCATCATGATTGCGCCCAAAGCACCAGGTCACACTGTACGTTCTGAATTCGTGCGCGGTGGCGGCGTTCCTGACCTGATCGCCATCCATAAGGACGTGTCCGGCACAGCCAAAGCGACTTGTTTGTCTTATGCTTCTGCTATCGGCGGCGGACGTTCAGGCATTATTGAAACCACCTTCCGTGATGAAGCCGAAACCGACTTGTTCGGCGAACAAGCGGTATTGTGCGGCGGTGCAGTCGAACTCATCAAAGCCGGATTTGAGACTTTGGTGGAAGCTGGATACCCACCTGAAATGGCGTATTTTGAATGCTTGCATGAGCTGAAGTTGATCGTTGACCTGATGTATGAAGGCGGCATCGCCAACATGAACTACTCCATCTCGAATAATGCCGAGTATGGTGAGTACGTAACTGGCCCAAAAGTCATCAACGCAGAAAGCCGTTTGGCAATGAAAGAGGCCTTAGCAAACATCCAAAATGGCAACTACGCCAAACGCTTCATCATGGAAGGCATGAGCAATTACCCCGAAATGACCGCCCAACGTCGATTGAATGCGGAGCATCCAATTGAAGTTACCGGCGAGAAGCTCCGTAGCATGATGCCGTGGATTAAGGCTAACCAGATTGTTGATAAAGCCAAAAACTAATCATAGTTTCGGTTGAACACAAAAAAGCCCGTTTTATACGGGCTTTTTTATTATTTGAAAACCAGCAAGCAGAGTTATTTAAGATGGCTTCGTTATTGTAATGTAGGCACCATTGCTGAATACAGATCATCTTAACCCAAGTATACTCATGCTTAAACCCTAAACGAATTGCTACACTTTAAACTTTATAATTTCACTTATTCCGGAATTTTTCATTAAGTAATGAATGATCAAAAGCAAGCAAATGAAAAACTCGATCTAAATCGGGTGTTATTATGGTTACAGGCTGACGGTATCCTGTCCGATTCTGATTCAGAGAAATGTAGACAACTTGCAGCCGGCAATATCGGCAAAGGTAAACACCCGCTGAAAATTATCGCCGAAGCTGGGGTACAGGATAAAACCCAACTTGGAAAATTGCTCATTTTGGAAAATTTGACTTCTTGGTTGGCTGATAAGGTGGGGCTGCCTTATTACTATATCGACCCCTTAAAAATCGACATTCCCACGGTCACTTCCCTATATAGCAGAAACTACGCATTTAATTACAATATTTTGCCAATCATGTTCCATAAACGTGAGATCGTAATTGCAACTGCGGAACCCTACGTGCGTAGCTGGGAAGCAGACCTAGTACGTATGCACAACTGCACTATCAAACGGGTACTGTCAAATCCAGACGATATTTCCCGTTACTTAGGTGAGTTTTATTCGTTCGCTAAATCCCTAAAAGGTGCAACTCTGGCGCGGGCTGAAGACAAAAGCACAGGGAATATTCAGAACTTCGAGCAACTGCTGGAGCTTAGCAAATCAACTGACCTCGATGTCAACAACCAACATATTGTCAATCTCGTCAATTGGTTATTGCAATTTGCGTTTGACCAGCGTGCCAGCGACATTCATATAGAGCCGCGTCGCACCAATGGTAATGTGCGCTTTCGCATAGACGGTATTTTGCATACTGTTTATAAGCTGCCACCTCAAATTATGAATGCGGTGCTCAGTCGGCTAAAAATCCTGGGCCGCATGAATATCGCCGAGAAACGGTTGCCCCAAGATGGCCGCATCAAAACCCAAAATAATCTACAAAAAGAAATAGAACTACGGTTATCGACCATGCCGACGGCATTCGGCGAAAAAATGGTTATGCGTATTTTCGACCCAGAAGTATTGATGCGTAATTATGAACAGCTAGGTTTCAACAAGCGCGAGTTGGAATTATGGAGCAAAATGACTGCCATGTCCCATGGCATTATTTTGGTCACCGGCCCGACTGGGTCAGGCAAAACCACCACGCTTTATTCCACATTGAAAAATTTGGCAACGCCGGAAGTCAATTTATGCACTGTTGAAGACCCCATCGAACAGATAGAACCCAGCTTTAACCAAATGCAGGTGCAACATAACATAGGCCTAGATTTTGCGACGGGTATCCGCACTTTGATGCGCCAAGATCCCGATATAATCATGGTGGGTGAGATTCGTGATTTACAGACCGCAGAAATGGTGGTGCAAGCGTCATTAACTGGTCATCTGGTGTTTTCTACTTTACACACCAATAATGCACCAGCCGCCATTACCCGTTTGATTAATATTGGATTGCCAGCTTATTTGATTCAACAAACCATTGTTGGTGTCATGGCACAACGGTTAATTCGGACCTTATGCAAACATTGCAAAAAACCCAATCCCATTAGCGATGCCGAGTGGCAATCTCTGGTTGCGCCATTTAAAGTTACCAAACCAGATCAGGTTTATCATGCAGTCGGGTGTTTAGAATGCCGTAATACCGGCTATTCTGGACGTATTGGCATTTATGAAATATTTGAAAGCACCAAGGCTTTGCAAAAATTGATTGTTGAAGGTTTTGAAACCGAGTTATTGCAAAAACAGGCTTGCAAAGAAGGGATGCGACCCTTACGATTGAGCGGTGCGGAAAAAGTTGCGAAAGGTGTGACAACAATTGAGGAAGTCCTCAGGGTTGCACCAGAAGGGCTGTCTTCCTAAAAGTCTATAAGTCCGATAAAAAGCAGGGCGAATTAGAGGCGTAAACATAAGGCAAATCCCTATATATTAAAGATTGCTATTTACGCGTCTCGGCAAGCAATTGCTTCATGCCGCCGTAATAAGCCCCACATCCATTATTGTCCGTGGTCAGCAATTAAAGTTTTTTCGCCTTAAAGGTATCACATTGCGTGAGATCTCCGTTTTTTGCGCCAACACTGAACCAGCGCATCCGTTGTTCCGAAGAGCCGTGCGTAAAGGATTCAGGTACGACATAACCTTGTGATTGTTTTTGTAAACGATCATCACCAACACCACTGGCGGCGGCCAAGGCTTCTTCGAGATCACCCGGCTCCAGGATTTTACGGAATTGATTGGCGCGATTAGCCCATACTCCGGCAAAGCAGTCGGCTTGCAACTCCATACGCATTTGTAATTGGTTGCCCTGAGCCTCGCCGCCACGTTGCCGAACAGCATTAACCTGATCGGCGACACCTAAAAGGTTTTGGACATGATGCCCGACTTCATGGGCGAGAACATAAGCCTGGGCAAAATCACCTGGCGCGTTATGCCGCGTGGCAAGATCATTAAAGAAACTCATATCAAGATAGAGCTTATGGTCGCCAGGGCAATAGAATGGCCCCATCGCAGCTTGCGCGAAACCGCACGCAGATTGCACTTGTCCACTAAAAAGAACCAGCTTAGGCTCTTCATAACGACCGCCCAATTGCTGAAAAATAGCTCCCCACGTATCTTCGGTATCGGCTAAAACCACGGACATGAATTTTTTCAGCCTTTCATCCTGTGGACTGGATGCCACAGGTGAAGATTGCTGCGAAACACTGGACAGTTGCCCTACAGTATTCAGGACGATTCTAGGATCTACACCCAAAAGCAGCGCAATGACAGCCATAGCGGCGACTCCCAAGCCACCGCCCACAAATCCCCTGCGACGACCCACGCCCATGCTGCGGCGATCTTCAATATTGTCACTTTCCCGTCCATCATCCTGGCGCATAAGGATTGCCTCTTGGTTTAAAGTTGTAAATTCTATCAAATAACCACATGATAAAAGTAATTTTAACGGATAGGAAGGCATATCATTAATTTCATTGCACTATAATGTTAGTATTAGCCAATTGCCGCATAGTCTGCAATACCCACATAAGGAGTACGAAATGAAATCCACAAAATTAATTAAAGTCTGGGATTTGCCGCTTAGAGTTTTTCACTGGCTGCTGGTTGCTGGTTTTTTCGTTGCCTATCTGACAGAAGAGGAACTATTACCTGTACATGTTTGGGCTGGCTACCTCGTCCTTGGTTTGCTCATCTTCCGGTTGGTTTGGGGATTTGTGGGCAACAGCTATGCGCGATTTACCAATTTTTTGTGCAGCCCAACCAAATCCTTCGCTTATCTCAAAGGCGCTGTTGCCCTAACATCTAAGCGCTATCTTGGCCATAATCCCGCAGGAGCAGGCATGATAGTGCTGTTAATCGTGAGTTTGTTTGCGACCGTTATCTCAGGGCTCGTTGTTTACGCAGCCGACCAAAATTTGGGGCCGCTTGCAGGTATGGTAGGGACTAGCAATGAAGATTTCTGGGAAGAAGTACACGAAATGGCGGCTAACTTTACGTTACTGCTGGTTGTTGTGCATGTTGTGGGAGTCGCTTTTGAAAGTTTTATACACAAAGAAAATTTGGCAAAATCTATGTGGAACGGATACAAAACGTCGGACGATACTGATGAAGACAAATAGTCGTTAATAAATCCTCTGCCCTGCTCCCGTTTTATACCTCAAGTAGGTATAAAACGGGGTATTCAATAACTCAACGCGATGTCTTAATGCTTTGCATTTTGACTATGCAAAAAAACCAAGAATCAAGACAATCTATCAAGTTCAGCTACCATTTTTTGGGTCGCTTTGTAATCTGTACCAGACCAAACTAATTTACCTTCAGGCGTGATAATTGCGAAGTAAGGCAAACCTATTTTTAACTGGCGGTGTTCCTGGCTTGCACGAAACTTTTCAAACTCAGGTTCTTTGTCTACTAGCTTTACAGCAATAGCCTTTTCACGTAAGGCTTGGTTCAACTGCTCGTTATTTGCAGATTCTTTTTTAAACTCTGTGCAGTTGGCGCACCAGCTTGCATAAAAGTCGATGAAGATCGGTTTACCCGTTTCTTGGGCTACTTTTTTTGCTGCATCAAAACTTCTATACCAAGATATTCCCGCTTCTTTTTGTACTGGCAAAGCGGCTGGAATATTATTGGATGCAGCGCTTTGCACAGCACCGTTGTGTGCGAATGATTCTGCTTGAGCCGTATTCATAAAAGGCAATTGTCCCATTCCGGCAACAACCAACCAACCACCAACGATGATGGAGAGTACGCCAACATAATGTTGCATTTTTTGATTAGGCTGGGCGTCACGCGGCATTAAGGTCAATACATGGCAATGTACGACGGCAATCCAGATTGCCACCAAGCCGATAGCCAGAGTAACCGTCGTTGAAGGATCAACACCCAACACGCCCATGCCTTTTTGCAGATACGTATAAGCAAAGTACAGGATCATAAAACCAAACGCATATTTGACTTTGTTCATCCAGTAACCCGCTTTGGGCATCTTCTTAAATTTAACGACACTGATTATAAAAAATGGCAAGCCTACACCCAGTCCAAAACCAGACATCATCACACTGCCTTGTGAGGCGATAGAAAGTTTCCCCCAAAAATCTAAACTTTGATTAATTAGAGCCAAAGCAGCCGCTTTTTCAGCTATGTTATCGGCAACTTGCAACAGCAATGCGAAAACAATAGGGCCAACGCAAGGCGAAATAACCAAACCTGCAACGCTACCCATTAACAAAGTGCCGCTTACACCTTTTACTTTAGAAGAATGCTGGTCTAACGAATGCACTTCATTTTGCATAAAGCTCAGTTCATAGAAGCCCAATAAAGCAATAGCAAAAAAGGCAAAGAACACGGCAAAGCCTAAATTAACAAAGGCCGATTGCATGAAGGTATTAAATGCACCGCCCGTCATCCCTGCCATTAAGCCTAATGCCATGTAAGTAAGCACCATTCCAATAAAGTAGGCCAAGGCATGTTGTTTTTCCTTGCTGGCATCACCATTAGCCCTGCCCACGATAAACATGGAGGTAATCGGCAACATAGGGTAAACACAAGGGGTTGCAACAGATAACAGACCAGCAACGAACATCAAACCGAACATGATAAACATGTTGTTTTTATTGCTTTCAAACAACGCCAACAGCTTATCCATGAAACTCAACGACTCATCATCTTGCACAGATGCGGCAACCGTTGAAGCAGGTAGCGTCAAATCGGCCTGTGTCGTTTGTGGACGAAAACATACGTTAGTCAATTCGTTACACAACTGGTAAGTCAGTTCCAGGCTTGCTGAATTAACAATTGCTGGCTTAGAACCAGTTTGTGCCAATTCCAGGGTGAAATCACCCTTATCGCGCAGGACATTCGCTTTGACTAAGCTATCATGCACGCCAGCAGGTTTTTCTAACTTGCTGATGGTTAAGCCTGAAGCGACCAATTTTGAGTTAGGGTCAACAGTAACGGGGATGTAAATATTATCATCGCCGGTATCCAAATAAGCATGATGATCTTTGGGTACAGTCAACGTCAGCCGGTACTGTGCAGGCCATTTATCAGTATTAAGCGGGGTAACGCTGAAACCCGCTTTGGGGATTTCTGCATAGGTTAAGCTGACGCTTAACATCAACAGGGTGATTATTGATACAAAATTTTTCATGGTTAATTACCTAAAATATTGTTTAATTTAGTTATTATTTAATCCCGCATTATGATAATTAGTGAACGCGGGACTAACATATAACAATTCAGGGTTAAAAAATGTGACGGACACCTCAATTCCAATAAGTCTCCGGGTTTACGTATCTATCCCTAACAATTTCAGAATATCCATAGATTCTGTTGATCTGAAAAAAGCATCCGCTATTTAGCATAAGCATAAAGAATGGCTAAAATTTCAGGTTAAACCCAGCGGTTATTAAGTAATATCCAAAGTCGGCAAACGTACCCTGGTTATTGCCACCTAATTGATATTCCGCTTTGTGGGCGTAATATTCAAAGCCAGTTTGGAATTTTAACTGGCTGAACGGTTGTAGTGCATTGATCTCTTTACTGAATTTAATGCCGCCAGAGATAGTGCCGAATCCTGCTAAGCGGTAATCACTGGAATAGGAATTCAAATCTTTTGCCGTAGCAACACCAGTATTCAAATCGAAGGCTACGTCTCCGTCAAAGACGGGTTGATAAAAATCTGCCTTGTCTTGTGAATAATACCTAAAGCGTGGAATAACCTGCCAACCATCGGCGATAGGTTGATGCCAACTGAATTCGACGGTATGGGCATTAACACCCCAATCATTGGTGCTAAAGCGGTAATCGGCATGTAACGCAGCATGGTTAAATTGTTCAAAATGCCGGACATACTGCGTCAACCAAGCCCATTCAAACCTTTCCCTAGGGCGTTTCTCTTGCACAACAGTACCGACACCGCCATCGTCGAAACAAAAGTCGTCGAAACAAACATTTCCATAAAAAGTGGCCTGCTTATAGGGATCAGTCAAATAACCAGTATGGTAACCAAAGGTCATATTGCTTTGTACCAGGGAGTCTTTATCAATAACTTGCGACACCCCTATCAAATATTGCTGGCTGGTCTTGTGACCTTTAAAATTGGAAGCGGAATCAAAAGGTGGGCTAGTGAAACCAGGGGAAGGAGATGGCTGGATCTCATCAAACGCAACCGAAGCACCAAAATTCACCGTAGTCAGCTTTTTGTTTAAATCCAGGCTGCCAGCCGTATTGAAATATTTCGACGCGTAATCATTTTCCCTTGAATAACCACCGCCAAAACTAAGCGATGCCTTATCAAAAAAATAAGTTAACCCCGTGCTGATAGCATCTCGTTGTTCGCATATCAATTTTCCACAAGAGCTACCCGGTGATGCACCACTTGCGATGTGCTGAGTGATATTTCCGTTTGCATCCCTTTCGTTATAGACTGGAGATGCCCCAGCGATACTGTCACGAACCAAATTCACGGATGCCGTCATAGACTTGCCTATCGGAGCCGATAGCGCACCTTCAAAAATATCCACCTTCATACGGCTGTTGCTTTCAACATAATTACCGTACTGAAAATCAGCGTTATAGGTTTCTTCAACCCGCCCAGCCGAAACGGTCTGGACTAAGCCAGGCAATGCCAGGGCCGCGAAAGTTAACTTCGCGGCAATATTCGATTTTTTATCATTTTTCATAGCTACATCTGTTTGATTAAGTTTCAGTGTGAGTGCTGAGGTTTAATTGCAGCCGCAACCGCCACCGCCACCGCCATAACCACCCGCTGCCGATTCTTTACTGTAGGCGGTATGCTGACGCAAACCAAATTCCAGGGCATCAGTCGTAAAGGCCATTTGTGAAAGGGCTAAATTACCTCGTTGTCTAGGCATCACTTCCGTACAGGCAGTGGCGGAGAGTATCAAGGCAATCAGTAAACATTGATTGATGCGATTCATAAGCTGCACCTATTTTTGGGCTAATAATTTGGTGATTTTTTCTTCCAGCTCTTTAATGTCGTCGCTGGCAAAGCCATGATGGATGTTTTGAACAACACCTTGTTTATCAAGGATAAAAGAGGTTGGCATAGACTCTACGACAAACTGGTCTGCCCATTCGCCTTTGGCATCACGCAACACAGTAAAGCTAACCGGAAATTCCTTCAGGAATTTTTCGGCATTGGCTTTATCTTCATCCAGATTAACCGCAACCACTTCAAAACCTTGTGCTTTTAATTTTTCATGCAGTTTGTTCAGCAAAGGGAAAGAGGTACGGCAAGGCGCGCACCATGAAGCCCAAAAGTCGAGGTAGATCACTTTGCCAGCGTACTGTTTAAGAGCAGTTGGTTGGTCTGCTTGTAAAGTTGGCAACGTAAACTGCGGCGCAGGCTGACCCACGTCTGTTGCATTGGCGGTAAGGCAAGCCGCACTTGTTAGCATTGCGAATGCGATAGAACCCAATTTTTTATTCATCTTCATAAATCACCACTTGGAAAAATACTCGTTAATAAATCACAGCTATTGGTTTCTAAAGATTTAATCTGCCTGAACGACAGATTTGATCAACCGGATAACTGAACTGTTGGGGTTTGATACTAGCCACTAAAAATTAAAGCCGTCTTAAATAACAAAAAATAAAATAGCACCGATTAATTAATCATGCTTTTTTTAAACCATTTTTGATAACTCGATCACATTTTTTAGAAAAAATAGATTTATTTTAGCCATTTTTAAGCGATGTTTAATTTTTAACGGCTAGTCTTCTTTCAACCATCCTTAAAAACGGGTTGCTGTTGAAGCTTAAGAACGCCATTTTTAAGGCTGGTTATTTTGATTTCGTTTACGACAATTAGAGGATTTAAATCTATGAACAAAACAAAAGTATTACATAGCATTAGCTCAGTCTTGTTGATGACATCGGCATCCTTGGTCATGGTCACCGATGCTTCGGCAACACAATCAATTCAAACCAAGGCCATCGGTTTGAAGGTTATACCAGCACCGACCACTGTGACCAACTGTTTGGCTTGTCACACAACCGGTTCTGCAAATGCAGACACAAAAAACCTGAAACCAGGTTACCAAGCGGCATATAAAGCTAATACAACCACTTTAGCTAATCTGAAGGCTTTGCTAAATGTGCTACCAACCACTACTGTGGGATTAGCGGGTTCAGGTTTGGCGAAAACGGATATTTATGAAGTCACTTGTGCTACTGGCGCTACATCTCTCACCTCACAGGTGAAGGATTTGGTGCCGGTTAAACTGGCAACAGTCAGCACCCAAGTCACTAAAGGAGCGGCTGTGTCTCCTCTGAGTACTGATACAACACCTGATGGCGATGCTGTTTACAGTGTTGCAACAAAACTGGCAGGTGGAGTTGGGCCTTACAATGTGAGAGTCAATAAATCAGCATATACAGGGACTGTAGCAACACAGAAAGGCGCAGAGACTTACGCTGGACTGCTTTCATGCCGCACAGCTACCAATGTGGCGACTGGTTTAGC
>JABFSV010000479.1 GCA_013140405.1 Methyloglobulus sp.
GAACCATGAATGAAATCAGCTTGTTCAGAGATTCCTTAAGGTGTTTAGCGTTGTTATAGTTCTAAACATAGCTAGATTAATAGCTGGCATTATAAGGCTCATTTACCTATGCCACCAACCTTTGAGAATCTATCGGGCCACTATTTCATTAAAGCCACTGAGATTTGTTTAGGTATCTAAGCTTTCCGGGTAGTGGGTTAAACCTATGGTTTTTTATGAACTTGTTCGCTTCATACCGGTGAGTTGCTTGTATTTTGGAGTGACAAACCTAGGTTTGTCACTCCGCACTATATCAAGTCACAGGTTTAACCCACTACCGCTTTCCGAAACCCAACCAAAGGCGATAACAAAAGCGCCGTAAAAATACCTGTTGCGACGGTAAAACCAAAAGCATGCACGATCTCGGTAGAACTGATCGCCAATAAGCCGAATGCAAGCAACGTCGTCAGTGCGGAGAGTGTTACTGCAAGCGAGGTGCTAGCGCGTTTGTCCTCATTATCTGAATCCGGCGAAGCTTGCTTTTTCCGTGAAGCTTCAGCCATAAAAAAGAAAATGGCGTCATCAACGCCTATGCCTAGCACCAGTATCAATGCAAACAAATTGAATAGGCTAAACAACTGGTTGCACCACCCCATCATGGCTAAGGAAACCAGCGCCGCGACGACAGGAATCGACGTGATTGCCAGCGCATTCTTCCAGCCTAATTTGAATCCCAAACCGACAAATACCAGCAAGTAAGCCGCTGTTAATAGCAGGCTGACCCGAATTCTATAACGCGCAAACATTGAAGATAATTGCTCAACTTGGTCAACCCAAGCTATGCCAGATAAGTTTTGCAACGAAGATAAGGCCGATAAATCGCTGATCCCGATTAAGGAAACAATACTGCGGCATTGGCTTGAATCACACCCCAGCCATAAATTTTGCTTGCTTTCATCGGCAGTTGCCAGCCAATCAGATATTGAAATTGTCTTGTTTCTTGCATCGGTAAATTGGTTGAGTTCGTTTTTTATCGCTTTATCGCTAAAGCCTAAGTCCGACATGTATTGTTTGAGCAAGCCTGATTGATAAAGCGAGCCGTCCAGTAATTGGTAATTCGATTTTTGAGTGTTTTCGTCAGGCCAATAATCACTTAGGCTTTGGTAAATGGATAATTTATTTTGGGCAGTTACTGTTTTTAGCGCTTTAAGCAGTTGTTGTTCGTTCCGGTGCCATTCATCGAGATTACTTCCCGATACCAGGAAAAACTGATTTTCTGGGCTTACTGGCAATAATTGTTTAATTTTATCAGCCATTTTTATTAACTGGGCAGGTGCTGATTGTAACAAACGCACATCATCGCGCGGTGTAAGGTGCCATAACCCGCCTAAGATAAAGATTACTAACAAAGAGACCAACCAGTGCCGGTTTTTTAACAGCCAAACCGGCCAATGCTGTTGCCAGTAATTAGCCAGCTTCAAAATGACAGGTTGATGTTCAGGTGTAAATCGGGTTAATAAAAGGGGAAATAATAAAACGACCGTTAACCAAGCGACTAGCAAGCCGACCGCTGAAAACAGCGCGACTTGTCGTAAGCCCGGAAAAGGAGAAAGCACCAGACCCGAATAACTTAACAGGTTAGTTAATAAGCCGATTAGCAAACCGGGGAAGATGTAGCGAAGACCATGACGCGGTTGCCAGTTTTTGGCGCCAAAGCTGTCGCACATAAAATGCAGCGCATAATCATCGGCAACACCGATTAAACTGGCGCCGAAAACCAGTGTGATGATATGAATTTTGCCGAATACCAATACGCTGACGACGAGTGCGGCAAACAGTCCGCAACTTATCGCCAAAAAAGACAATATCAATGGACGTAAGCTGCGAAAGGTCAACAACATCAAAATAATAATGCCGACGCTCGAACCGACACCCACCGTTGAAATTTCCTGCTTGGCAGAGTCGGCGCCATGTGCAGTGAACAGCGGCATACCGGTTACCATCAAATCGCCGCCTGATTCCTGCATTTTAGCCTTGGCGTTATTAACCAAAACTAATAAGGACTCCAGTTTATCCAACTGTAAATGCGAGTCTTCCAGATCTGTAAGTAACAATGCCCAGTATTGGCTAGTATCTTTAAGGACGACGATGCCGTGTTCTACGGTTAGGTGGATAGGATTTTGGGCATGAAAATAGCGGCTGAATATCAGCAACGGATCGTGTTCGAGATCGGCAGCCGTCATTTGACCCATCGGGCTGTAAAGTGTCTCCAGGTTGCGGCTTAGCAAGTCTTTCGGATTATTTTGTAGCGTCGCTTGTGTTTGGGCATCCAGTAACTGATAACGATAAGGAAATAATTGCTGATATCGTTGCAAAACTTGCTGTTGCGGCAACTCCAGCAAAAGAGTCTTAAACAAATGACTTTGTTGCAGTTGTTGTTTGAGTTGTTTGGCATGGTTAATAGCTGCTTCGGATGTCGCCGCGCCAGTCAACCATATTACTTTCCGGTCACGCTGTTCATTATGTTGCTTTACCGCCTTAGCGATGTCTGGTTGTTGTTCTGTAGCAGGTAAAAGTGCCAGAAAACCGGTTTCCAGCCAGTCTTTCGTCAAAGTTTGACTAGACAGCGTTCCGATGACTAACATCATCGCCAGCCAAAGCCATGCCGTAACTTTAGGGTGATAAGCGTTCAAAATCAGTCTGTTGTTCGTTGCTTAATCGGTCAGGATGGGTAATTTCAGAAAACTTGATAAGGGTCAGGTTGCTGTTCGCTTCCTGAAGTTCCAATAGTCGCAACTCGGAGTCGCCGCTCAATAAAATAGTTTTGATTGCTTTCTTCAATAACTCATCCTTCGGCGTTAGCTGTAATTGCCAAGAAGTTTTTTGTTCTTTGCCTATGATTTCAAAATCTTCGGCCAAATGATTTAATTCGCCGCCCAATAACGCTTTAAACACACGGCCAAAAGAAGGCGGTAAGGATTGCTCTCCCTGTGCGGTCAATAAATGTTCATCATTGACTAGCAGTAATGAAGGAATTGGGGTGATTGTTTTCCAGATTACGCCTTTACTTTGATCGTAGGTAAATGAGCCTGAAGATAGTAAAGGTTTGCGTAAAAATTTTAGGTATTTTTCCTGTTGAAATGACCCTTGCGTAACGGGTGTTTTTGATAAATGACTGGTGATGCGGGTTAGTACATCGTCTGCATAACTGGGATTTAACGAGATTATTAAAATTAATAAGACTTTTACGAAATCACTCATTTATTGATTTCCAACTCTCGCAACGCTTGCCAGTTGTCCGCAATATTTACTTGCCCACGCAAGGC
>JABFSV010000316.1 GCA_013140405.1 Methyloglobulus sp.
CCTGTATAATATCGGTTGTCCAGGAGATTGTTGACATTCAATTGGGCGCTGATCTTGGCATCCTTAATATCAATCGTATAAGCAGCCAGTAAATCTACAGTTGTAAAACCGGCAATCTTATATGAAGGATTAGTGCAGCAAGCAGTTTGTGCGTCTTGTATATTGACCCCGCCGCCAATTTTAAAACCTTTGAGCAGGTCTTGTTGAAATTCATAGGTCGTAAACAGGCTCGCGGTATTGCGTGGTACACCCCAATAGCGGCTACCAGGAGAAATAACACCCAAGAATGGTTCATTTAGCGAATTAGTTTTGGTGATTTGCACATCCGTGTTGGACCAGGTTGCAATCATGTTCCAGCCGGGCAGAATTTCTCCATAAATATCCAGCTCCGGGCCACGGCTGCGGATCTCGCCGATGGCCAGTGAGCAAGGGCCGTTACAATCGTTAAGGTGTCTTGGATCACTTGACGCAACATTAGTTTTAGTCAAATCATAATAAGCCAAGGTTGCACGCAACCGCCCGCCAAAGAACTCAGTTTTGATGCCGCCTTCATATTGCGTTGCACTGCTGGGATCTATTGACTTGGTGACCCCTGGGCTGACGAACGCCCTACCGGCATTAGCGCCAAAACTCTCGGCATAATTGGCGTACAAGCTAAGCCAACTTTGCGGTTGCCACAAAATGCCAACACGCGGTGTTACAGCGTCTTGCGTGGTCGGGTCTTGTAGAGTTGTCGCCCCACTAGAATCTTGGTTTGCAGAAGTTTGATGGAGGTATTGGTAACGGATGCCGCCCATCACATGCAAGTTATACGGCAGCTTGATCTGGTCTTGTGCATACAGGCCGTATTGGTCGGTTTTGGTAATCGACCTACCAGATGTGGTTGTGTCGATAATCCCCGGATTCCTTCCGGGATGTACTGGATTAAACAGGTCGATGTTTGACGGTTCTGGGCCGCCATTGAAAAGCCAATTGTTGATGGTAGCATCATCATTCACTGACCTACTGTCTTGATCAATCCGATAATAATCGCCGCCGATTAACAAGGTATGTTTCAAACCGAAGGTTTCAAAGTGTCCTGTCAGGTCAAGGTTGGTGGAATACGTGTCTGTGTTAGCTTTCTGGTTGAAATAAGTTCGCCGATACACCCTATTGGGGTTGTCAAAACTCACATTCGGAAAAAAAGACTGAAAATTAGCTAACTCTAACGGATCACCCAACTGAAATGCGGGATAAGAAGCCAGTGGGACATCGCTATCGACCTTATTGATGGAAAACCGATGTTTGATTGCCCAGTCATCGTTGAACTGGTGCGACCAGTTTAACCCGACGAAAATGGTATCCTGCTCGCCCGGTGATGGCTCGCCGTAATTACGGCTGATGGGGATGTTGAGAATGCGGTTATTGATAATAGGGACATAACCAAGATCAGCGCCGAATTTCTTATGCTGGTATTCCATTTCTAGCGTCGCTTGGGTCTTGGGGCTGATATTCCATTTCAATATCGGTGCCAGAAAAAGGCTGTCGTTAAAGACAAAATCGCGGAACGAACCGCTGTTTTCATAGGAGAAATTCATCCGGTACAGCAAATCCTTGTTCTTTGTGAGTGGGCCGGTGGTATCAATGGTGGTGCGGTACAGGTCATAAGAACCGAATTGCTGGGTAAGCGCATAATACGGTGTTACCAAAGGTTGTTTGGTGGTCACATTGACCATCCCACCCGGTTCGACCAGGCCATACAATATTGCCGCCGGCCCTTTCAAAACCTCAACAGATTCCACATTGGCCATTTCCCGGCTGGCGGAACCTTCCTGCAACCTAAAACCATTACGGAAAAAGGTCTCGGAAGCAAAGCCCCTCAAGGTAATGTTTTGGATGGGCGCACCTGTATTGCCAAAACTTCTGTTACCAAAACTGCCTGCCGTCACGCCGCTCACATTTTTGAGCGCTTGTCCTAAATTAATCACCTGCTGATCCTTCAACACCTGCTTGGAAATCACCTGCACATTGAGCGGGGTTTCCATGATCGGCGTGTCGGTCTTGGTGCCTGCGGTGGCGTTGGGCAGCACGTAATCCTTATTGTAGGGGTCGGCGTAGTAGTCCGGGTCATACTCCGCATCGGCCTCGACGGTGACTTTGGGCAGGGTGGTATCGCTGCCGGTATTGTTATCCGCATTGGCAGTGACTTGAGCTACGGGCAGTAAGGCACCGTTGTCATTCTTGCCCTTGGCTTGACGTTCCAGCGTGATGATATTCTTATCGACATAACGGTAGCTAATGCCCGAACCCTTAAGCAGCGTGGACAATGCCTGCTGCGGGGCATAACTGCCGTTAATGCCAGATGTGCTGAGGGCTTCGGCGAGTTCGGCGTTATACAACAGCTGTACTCCGGACTGTTCGGCAAAAGCGGTCAAAGCGGGGATCAGTTTTTGTTTGGGGATGTGGAATTGCACGGCGGCTT
Organism: Methyloglobulus sp.; assembly: GCA_013140405.1. GTDB lineage: Bacteria > Pseudomonadota > Gammaproteobacteria > Methylococcales > Methylomonadaceae > Methyloglobulus. The sequence goes on from JABFSV010000316.1 coordinate 2,462, forward strand.
TCGGGTTGGTTTCGGCCTTGAGGCTAATAGGCAATAGTAAACAGGCAATTAAGCCAAAGGCAATAACATGGGCTGCTGATGGCTTGGCAAGTTGGATATGGTGCATGGTAGTCCTCGTTTTCGTCGATAGTATTTATTCTTCCTTAATTAGTGAGACGAAAAATATTCCAAAACCCGCAGTGCTGTTTTGAAAAAAATATACCTGATGCATAAAATCACGCAAACTAACATTCGTAAGTGGCTGTTTGTCTGTCATAATAAAAGGCAAGGCAATTATTTTTATTAGGAGGGCATCATGATCCATGCTGAACGCGTCATTGTAGAAACCGACACTGCCGGAAATATAATACAACTGCCCAAGCTGCCAGCAAACTCGCGCATTGAGGCGATTTTTTTGGTGATGGATGAACATACCCAAGGCTTACGCCAGCCGCACCCGGATATTGCGGGTAAGACCCGACTCCTTGTCGATATATATTCGAGTGTCCCAGAAACGGATTGGAACTTGCAATAATGATTGTGTGAGCAATGTCGGGCAGAAAAAGCATGCCCAACTATGTCTAGCCGAGTGATGGTAGTGGTAGTCTGCGGCGGCTAAAGCTCATCGCCAGGTATCGGGGGGCGATTGGGGACTTGATTGAGAATTGACGTAAATGCAGTTTTGTCCGCGCGCCCTGCCCGTAACAATAAATAATCTTCCGTTGCAATGGCAGATACCTTTTCCGCCACCGCACTGGCGATAAACTGGTTAATAGACACGCCTTCTTTTTGGGCCAGTTCTTTAATGTGCCGATGGACAGAATCGGGCAACCGTAAACTTAATGCACTCATGT